>JAICWV010000048.1 GCA_025966365.1 Chloroflexota bacterium
GGCACCGCCTGCGCCTTCGAGCGGCCTCTCCCTCGCCTGAGCGGAACCCGGGCCCCGCACACCGGCTACCTGGCGGTCCGGATGGGCCAGGCGGCAGGGCAGAATGTTGCGGCCTCGCTGGGGGCCGGGGCGGCGGCCGCGCGCACGCTCCCCTATGTCCTGGATATCCGCCTGCTTGACGGCGGCAGCATCGGGTTGCTCATGGCTTCATGGGGATCGAAGCATCTGCAAAATGTCGCCTTCGAGCTGCCGGGACACGTCACCCACTACCTCAAGACTCTCCAGGAGCGATACCTGGTCTGGCGGCTCCGCACCGGCCGCATGAATCTCCCGTAGCCACGCGCCGGGTAGGACATCCCCCTCCTTCCGCTCCCGGCGAGAACACGCGACAGGGTGGAGAATGGGAAGGCAGAGGTGAACAGTATGGATGAATCGCCGAGAGAACACAATGAGCCGGTTGAAGAGCAACGCGCTGCCGAGCCGCCGATCGAGGATTTGTTCCGCTTTGTCCACAATCCGGTGGACTTCATGAGCGCCCAATCCTTCCCGGCCAGCGATCCTCCGCCGGCCCAGTGGATCGTTGACCAGGGCGGCGACTGAGAGAGACCGGTAGGTCAGGCGCCCGTGAGAACTCCGCGGCGCTGCTCGACCGTGTCGAGGAGCGAATGGAGCGCCTGGCAGAACTTCTCCACGCCCTCGCGGATCAGCTCATCGGTCACGGCGTGCATGTCAATCCCTGCTCGCTTCAGATCCTCCATCTGCTGGTGGGCCCGGTTCAGCCCCTGCATCACGGCACCGCAATCCACCACGCCATGGTCGCGAAAGGCGTCGATCGTCTCCATCGGCATGGTATTGACGGTATGGGGCCCGATGAGTGAGGCGACGTAGAGCGTATCCGGATAGCTCGGGTTCTTGGTGCTGGTGCTCGCCCATAGCGGACGCTGGAGCTGGGCTCCCTTTGACTGCAAGGCCCGGAAGCGTCCGGACTCGAATACCCGCTGAAACTGCTGGTAGGCAATTTTGGCATTGGCGACGGCCGTCGTTCCCTTCAGCTTCTCGTTCGCATCGTCCGCGCCCTGCCCGCGCTCATCAAGCAGCCGATCAACCAACGTATCCACCCGGCTGACGAAGAAAGACGCCACCGAGGCGATGCGATCGATCGGCCGGCCCTCTCCGACCCGCCGTTCCAGTCCGCTCAGGTAGGCATCCATCACCTTTTCGTACATCTCGAGCCCGAAGATCAGGGTAATGTTCACATTGACGCCCTCGGCGGTGAGCTGCTCGATGGCCGGGATTCCTTCCTGCGTCGCCGGGATCTTGACCATGACGTTGGGTCGGTTCAGCTCTCGCCAGAAGCGTCGGGCCTCCTCGACGCTGCCCTCCGTGTCGCCCGCCAGGTCAGGGGAGACCTCGATACTGGCGAACCCGTCGCAGCCGTTGCAGCCATCGTAGACCGGCCGCAGCATGTCGGCCGCGCTCCCCACATCCTGGATGGCCAGCTGCTCGTAAATCTGGATCGGGGAGCTGCCTTTGGCGGCAAGCTCGCGGATGCTCTGATCGTAGTCGTGGCTCCCCACGATCGCCTTCTCGAAGATG
This sequence comes from Chloroflexota bacterium, assembly GCA_025966365.1. Classification (GTDB taxonomy): domain Bacteria; phylum Chloroflexota; class UBA5177; order UBA5177; family UBA5177; genus JAICWV01. The sequence continues at coordinate 1,597 of JAICWV010000048.1, forward strand.
CTCGGATTGGCCGTCACGCCGGTGATGCCGTCCCCCTGGATCAGGCGGGCGAAGGTTCCGGACTGGAGCAGGTTCCGGCTGAGGGAATCGAGCCAGATGCTCTGGCCGCAGCGTTCGAGCTCACGCAGAGGATTGGGGTCCATGGTTGCACCTATCTACTTACTAACCACAACGGCTGCCGCGCGCAAATCGCGGGCTGCCTCCACCATGTTACGCAGGGCCGGCTCGACCTCCGCCCAGCGACGGGTCTTGAGCCCGCAGTCGGGGTTGACCCAGAGCTGATCGAGGCTCAGCACCTGTCCGGCAGCGCGCAAGTTGTGCGCCATCTCTTCCTCGGACGGCACGCGCGGCGAGTGGATGTCATACACGCCGGGGCCAATCCCCTGGCGGTAATCAAAGCGGCGGAACGTATCCAGCAGTTCGAGATTGGACCGCGAGTTCTCGATGGAGAGGACATCGGCATCCAGCGCCGCGATGGCCTCGATGATATCGTCGAACTCGCTGTAGCACATGTGCGTGTGGATCTGGACCTCCGGGTTGGCGACGCCGGTAGCGAGCCGGAAGCAGAAGACGCTCCATTCGAGGTAGTCGGGCCAGTGCCGACGGCGCAGCGGCAATCCCTCGCGCAGCGCCGGCTCATCCACCTGGATGATGCGAATCCCGGCCTCCTGCAAGTCACCCACTTCGTCGCGGATGGCGAGCGCGATTTGTCGGCACGTGTCCTCGCGCGGCTGGTCATCGCGGACAAACGACCAGTTGAGGATGGTAACCGGCCCGGTAAGCATGCCCTTGACCGGCTTATCCGTCAGCGACTGCGCAAAGGTGGACCACTTAACCGTCATCGGCCCCGGCCGGAAGACATCGCCAAAGATGATCGGTGGGCGGATGCAACGGCTGCCGTATGACTGCACCCAGCCGTGGCGCGTGAAAGCGAAGCCTTCCATGCGCTCACCGAAGTACTCGACCATGTCGCTGCGCTCAAACTCGCCGTGAACCAGCACGTCAATCCCCATTTCCTCCTGGAGGGCAATGGTCCGGCGGATCTCCTCCGCGATGAAAGCATCGTGCTCGGTCTGTGTGATCTCGCCTTTCTGGAGCCGGTTCCGGTTGCGCCGCACCTCGGCAGTCTGGGGGAAGGAGCCGATGGTTGTGGTGGGGAAGGCCGGAAGATCGAGGCGGACGCGCTGTATCTCGCGCCGCTGCTCGTACGGCATCTGACGGGCGGCGTCCTGTCGGCCTACGGCGGCGCGCTCCTCGACCCCGGGACGGTGCACCCACTCCGAGTGGCGGCGGCGGTCCAGGGCGCGGCGGCGCGCCGCCAGATCATCGGCGACGGCGTCCGGCCCCCGGTTGACCGCGGCCGTCAGCAGGGCAATCTCGTCGAGTTTTTGCTCGGCAAATGCCAGCCATTCCACCAGCCGCAGGTCGAGATCGTGCTCCAGACGGGCGTCGTAGGGCACGTGCAGCAGCGAGCAGGAAGAGCTGACGATGAGACGATCGGACGGCACGACGTCCGATAGCCGGCCCAGGACGTCCAGGGCGGCGTCCAGATCGGCGGCCCAGATATTCCGGCCGTCGATGAGCCCAGCGGCCAGTGCCTTGTCTGCCGGGAACCCTTCGGTGGCAAGCGTGCCCAGGTTCTCCGCGCCCCGTACGAGGTCAAGCCCGATCCCCTGCACGGGAAGATCGACAAGAGTGCGGAACGACTCAAGAACTGGACCGAAATAGGTCTGGACGAGCAGATTGGCGCTACCGCGGCGCGTTGCGAGGACGCTATAGGCATGCTCCAGGGCGCCGCGTTCGGCGTCCGTTCGGTCCTGCACGAAGCAGGGCTCGTCAAGCTGAATCCACCCGGCGCCCTGTGCGGCCAGATCCGAGATCACCTCTTGATAGACGGGCAGCAGCGCGTCAAGCAGGTCGAGCGGATCAAAGCCCTCGACGCGGCTCTTGGCCAGGAGCAGGAAGCTCACCGGACCCAGAAGGGCCGGCCTGGTGGTGATGTCGAGCTCTCGCGCTTCCGCGAACTCCTCGAAGGGCTTGCGCGAGGACAACGAAAACCTCTGGCCGGGGTGAAGCTCGGGGACGAGGTAGTGGTAGTTGGTATCGAACCACTTCGTCATCTCCATTGCAGCGACATCCAGCCCCTCGCGCTGCGCTCCCCGCGCCATGGCGAAATAGGTATCGAGATCGACGGTCCCCCCGTCCCAGTGAAAGCGATCCGGAACCGCGCCGACCAGGGCGATCGTGTCCAGCACCTGGTCGTAGAGGCTGAAATCATTGGAGGGAATGAAGTCGATTCCGGCGTCTCTCTGAGTGAGCCAATTTTCCCGCCGGATCGCGGCACCGGCCGAGGCCAGATCGTCGATGCTCAGCCGACCCGACCAGTACCCCTCCAGCGCTTTTTTCAATTCCCGGTGCTTGCCTATTCGCGGATAGCCGATAACGCTTGCCTTCACTATCCCATCTCCTCCTGTGGCTACCGCGCGCCCGCCGCCACCCGCGGCTGATAGGTACCGACCTCCTGACGGAAGCTGATCGCCAGGCGGTTCCAGCCATTGATGGCGACGATGGCCATGGTCAGCTCGACCAGCTCCTGATCGGTAAAGTGGGGGCGCACCGCCTCGTAGACCCGGTCCGGCACCTGGTCCCTGGCGATCAGAGTGAGGGCTTCCGTCCATTCCAGGGCAGCCCGCTCCTGCTCACTGTAGAACGGCGCCTCCCGCCAGGCATCGAGGACAAAAAGCTTCTGCGCGGGAACTCCGAGAGCCGTGGCGTCCTTGCTGTGCATGTCCAGGCAGTAGGCGCAGCCGTTGATCTGCGACGCGCGCATTTTCACGAGCTCCAGGAGGGCTCTGGGCAGGGTGGATTCATGGACAAAGTGCTGTAGGGCGCTCATGGCTCGGTATGCGCCGGGCGACACCTCGTGAGCATCGATTCGTTCTGTCATAGCATTCGCTCCCTGGACCCGGATCGGTCGCTCTCCCCCGGGCCCATCCCAATGTAGACCCACCCCTCACCTGCCACACAGTGACGAAAGTCGCAGGCGTCGGGCTGGAGCAAACGCGACGTACAACGGCAGGGCACCATGCTCTTGCTGAGACAAAAGTCCTATCGGCATGAGAGCCAGCGGTATACGGTCGGGGTGGAGGTGGACCATGACAGCAACACTGGAGCGGACGCATGAAACTGCCGATGTTCGCACGGGCCGCGATGCGATCGATCTTGCCACGGTGGGTAGGTTCTGGTGCCCGGCGGTGCTTCCCAACGGCACCCGCGGGCACTGGTTCTCAGCCGAGAGTGGAATCGTGTTCCTATGCCACGATCCAGCCTGTTCCCGTCAGGGCCAGATCGCGCATCAGTGCCCGGTGCACCGCGGCGTTCTCGGCAGTGCAAGCGCCTCGTGACGATGCCTCAGCTTTCCTGCTCTTCCTGGCTCCACAGCTGACGTACTCGACCATGGCCTCGCGAGGTCAACTGCCAGCCGGCGGCTATGCGCTGAAGATCATCCGCCGACAGCAATTCCTGGAGCAAACGGTCGAGCGTTGGGCCTGAAAGGTACGGCGCCGCGAACAACTGGAGGGTAGCGGCCGGAATCTCCTCGTCGACGTGGCCCGCCGCCACTGCCCCGGCGGTGATCAGAAGGATACTTGAATCATCCGGGGTCTTGTGGGCCGGGAGGTGGCTGTCCAGGAGGTATTGACGGACGACGACGGCTTCATTCTCCCGGGTGTCTCGTGCTCCGTAGACCAGGGTGAGCGTTGCCGAGCGGGCAACCGACTGGAGCTCGGTGAGAAGCACCTGCCGCAGCGGAGTGGCCAGCTCGACCCGGTAGCGCTCCTGGAACCCGTCCCAACGCTCCGGACGGTGTCCGAACCACTCGCGCAGCTCTTTCGACGGTCCCAGCTCCTTCATCCAGGCATCCAGGTGAGCCTCTTCCTTCGAGACTCCCCGCGCCCAGAGACGGTCCACAAGCACGCGGACGCCGTCGCCCTGCTCCACCGGCTCGTACGCCCGCTTCAATCGAATGGAATCGGCGGATATGGCCTCCGGTCCAGTCCCCGCGCCGCTACTCACTCCCCGAACTCGAGGTGCCATAGATGGGTCCTCCTGGAACGAGCCTACCAGCTACCCGCGATCTCGCGAACCTCTAAAACCTCGGTAGAATCGAGCATGGCGAAAGCATCGGAGGTTCAGGGGCTGCAGGCGGAAGATGAGGTGCGTGCTGCGGCGGTCAAGATTCTGTGGACGCGCTTCCAGGACATGTGGAACTACCGCGACGCGGTGGCGAAAGACTTCGACGCGGATGCCGTCCATGACATGCGGGTGGCCTCGCGGCGTCTCCGTACCGCCATGCAAACCTTTCGCCCCTGCTTTCCCCGCAAGAGCTACAGGGAACACTACCAGCGCATCACTGGGCTGGCCGATGCCCTGGGCAGGGTACGCGACCGCGACGTGCAGCTGGACGAATTGAAGGCCGATCTCGAGCGGCTGCCCAAGGATCAGCGCTCCGGCGTGGCTGCACTGGCCGAGACGCTCCACGCCGAGCGTAAGGCCGCGCGAGCCGATCTTCGCTCTCTGCTCAAAGACCTGGACGCGACCGCCTACGACCGCGAATTTCTCAGCTACCTGGCGCGGGTGTCCTGATGGCCCCTCCCCATAAGGTTCGGAATCTCCACTGCCGCGCCTCCTTCGTTGAGGGAGCTCGGTCAGTCCTGGGCGTGCGGCTGGCTGAAGTGGAGGCGCGCCGGACCGACATCTCCGGTCCGGAGGACTCACGCGCCCTGCACGATCTCCGCATCGCCGCCAAGCGTCTCCGCTACAGCCTGGAGACCTTCGCCGTCGCCTTCTCTCCGGGGGTGGCCGATGCTCACGCCGATCGCGTCCGTGAGCTGCAGGATGTACTCGGTCGCATCCACGATCTGGACGTGCTGGAACGGCTTCTGGCCGGCCGTATCGCCTCCATGGATATGGAGGCGCGGCTGCGCGGGCTCGATATCGCACGAGGCACTGCCGACGAGAGCACCCGCCTGCACGAGCTTCAACGTCTGGTCTGGGGGGACGGGCGGCACGCCCGCCTGGGTCTGTACAGCCTGATCGGCTCCAAGGCGGACGAGCGGCGCGAGCAGTACCGCCGGTTCCTCGCCCTCTGGAGCGAGTGGGAGGAATCGGACATGTTCCAATCCATTCACGCCATGATCGCGGAGCCGCCCGGACCGGAGGGCGAGGAAGAATCGGTTTCCGCCGAAGGATCGGACGGGCAGAGCTGACGGGCCAGGGCGAAGGCGCGGAGCCGGATCTCCGGTCGTGCCCGGCAATCAGGCCTGCGAGCGCGACGTTCGCCCGGCGGCGCCTGTCGCTCGCCGGACCGCGGGCGCCAGCGCCCGGCGGACCATCACTTCCACGATGACGGCAACGGGCACGGCGATGACCGCCCCCACCACCCCGAGGATAGCCCCGCCCAGCAGCGTGGCAAAGAGGGTGGTGAGCTGATTGAGCTTGACCGTCTCCCGCATGATGTAGGTCTGGATAACAGCGCCCTGCAGCTGCTGAAACACGATGTAAAAGACCCAGACCTCACCCGCTTTGAGGAGGCCACCGGCCAGCAGCGCCACCCCGATGCCGGAGATTGCCGCGATGTAGGTGCCGACGATGGGAATCAAGTTGGTCAGCCCGGCCACCACCCCCAGAAGGATGGCGTAGGGCACTCCGAGTAGGGTGAGAGCGATCCAGACCACGATTCCCGCCAGGACCATATTCACCGCCACCCCCCGCACGTATCCGCCCAGCTTCCGGCTCAGCTCGGCAATCGTCTCCGAAGCCTCCGCCTGTGCCTCCGGCGGGAACAACCCCACGACGAATCCCTTCAGCCGCTGTACCGCGGTCAGCCAGAAATAGGCCATGAACAGGATGGTCAGGGCCTCGAAGAAGAGGCCGAAGAGGAGGAGCGGAAGATGAATCAGACGCGGGATCAGGCTACGTGCAAACCCCAGCAGGTCGGCGCGGGCCCTCTGTAGCTGGTGGGAAAACTGGACGTTTGAGCCCAGCCCTTGCTCCGCGTGCTTGACGAGGTGCTGGAGTCGACTGATGTAGTCCGGAAGGTGGTCGATCAGCAGGGTGGCCTGGGACAAAACCGGCTGCGCCAGGAGCCAGATCAGGATGCCGGCAATAAGCACCAGCACCAGATAGATGAGAAGGATGGCGAGGGCGCGGGGCATCAGGCGACCCATCCAATCGACCAGCGGCCGGATGCCCTCGGCGAACACGATCGCGATGAAGAGGAGAATCAGGACCGGAAGACCGCGCGATACCACCACCCAGAGGACGGCCAGTCCCACCGCGACACCGGCCGCCAGCCAGATGGTATGAGGCTCGATCCGGATGCTCACCGGGTGCCTGGTCGCAGCAGGCTGATCCTCCGCGGGCTTCCCCACCTGGTTCAGGCGCCGCTATGAGTGTGAAACTGCATCTCTGCCTCCGCTGCAGCATGCATGCGAGCAACCGCCGACTACATGCGCGCCGAGTTACACCAGCCGACCTCTAGCGGCGGTTAACCGGAGCTGACGTAGAGCCCCAGCCGGTTCGCCAGCAGGTGGAAGAGGTCATCCGGGCTGTTGGGAAATCCGTTGCCTTGCTCCTGCATCTCGTCGGAGAGACGGCAAAGACGCTCTCGAAATGCGGCGTCCAGGTTGCTGACCCTGCCGGGGTCCGAGCGGAGAATCTGGCAGAAGTCATTCCAGTTGTGCGGCGTCTGATCCCAGAGCTCTCTGGCCAGCTCCGGCGTAATGTGTTGTGACATGTTTACCTCACCAATGGATGTCGCTCCCTTCCCCGCACGGACCATGCCAGCCCTATCGCGGCCCAATACATCCATACCTCTCCGTACCGACCCGGGTGATCATCATCCCTTCGTCCCACGCCGATTGATCGCGTCCTCTTCGGAATTTCCCATTTCCCCTCGCTTCGTAGTGGCTCGATGTATCGGGCATCCTGGCAGCAAGCGAGCCCCGCGTTATGTCTTGATGTCTGCGGGGCCAGCATGGAACGGTGGGTCCGACCCCCAAATGTGCCGTCTGTGCATGAATCCGTGAGGCATCTTGTGGCTATGTCGGGGATGCGCGGGGATGAGTGTGGACACCGCGTGTCGCGGATTGAACCGACACGCGCTGTGGCCGGGAATTGACGTAACCGCGGCTGTGGATCGGATGCGCTGCCGCGGGCTCAGGCGCTGGGCTCCCCTCGCGTACAGTGGCTTCTACGGGGGAAGAGGTGGTCGAGACAAAGCTCGGAGGGGTTCATGTCGTTCCGTCTCTCGATCGTCTGGTTACTTGTGCTGGTGCTTCCCGCCAATGCGCAGGCAGCCGGATACATCGTTCAGCCGGGTGATACGCTGGCTGCCATCGCGCAGCGCTACCACGTTTCGGTGCGCGCCCTGGCACATATCAACGGCATCAGCAATGTCAACCTGGTCCAGGCCGGCCGCAGGCTGGCCATCCCGGTACCGGTGCGCCACTTCCGGTACCTCGTGCAGTGGGGGGATACTCTTACCGCCATCGCCACCCGCTTCCACCTCTCAATCAGCGCCATTCGCTCCATGAACCCGTCGGTAGGTGCCTATTTGCTGGCCGGAAGCACGCTGGCGCTCTGCTCGGGCTGCGGCGCCTCGGGAGGATACACGGCGCAAGCCGGGTCCTCGTACCATGCGCCATCCGTCTCCGGAGCCCGCTACGTGGTGCAGCCCGGAGATTCGCTCACTGCAATTGCCGTCCGCTACGGCACCACCGTCTCGGCCCTGGCCGCCGCCAACAACATTGCCACGCCTGACCGCGTCGTGATCGGCACCGTCCTGACCGTCCCCGCAGCATCGACCGGCTTCATCGATGCACGCCCCATTATCCAGCGCTACGCCACCTATTACGGCCTTGACCCCACGCTTCCGCTGGCCGTGGCCTGGGAAGAGAGCGGCTACAACCAGAGTGTGGTCAGCCCGACCGGAGCGGTCGGCGTGATGCAGGTCGAGCCTTACACCGCCGACCATATCAACGATCTCCTGGGCACCCACCTCAACATTTACAACCTCGACGACAACATCCATGCCGGGGTGTACTGGCTCTCTGTCCTGGTGCGCTACTACGGCGGCAACCAGCGCCTGGCCATCGCTGCCTACTATCAGGGGACCCGGTCTATTGCCCGTGTGGGATTCTTCAAGGACACGGTCCAGTACGTGGCCAACGTACTGGCGCTCGAGTCGCGGGTATAGCCTATGTCACCGCTGCGCATCGCCTTCCTGCTGGTCTTCGTGGCGGCGGCCGTCGCCTTCTTCATCGCACGATCGGCAATGGCCTCGTTCTCGCTGGCGCCTGAAGTCGCACAGGCCCCGCTGCCCACACCCAGGAAGTCAACCTCGACTCCGTCGCCGTCGCCCCGGCCCACGCGGAAGCCGGCTCCGTCTCCTACTTCACTGCCGCCGACTGTCCGGCCGCAGCCGACCGCCTCGCCACGTCCGAGTCCCGTCCCGCGGCCGACCACAACCAGCCGGCCCACCACCGTTCCTCTCCCGACGCACACGCCCATCCAGGCCGCCCCCAGCCCGACCCGGACTCACCGACTTCGCAGTCACACGCGCGTGATCCCTCAGTCACCCAGGCATCACGCGTCGCACGCGTCTCATGGCCGCACACGGCACCGGCCTCGTCCCACAGCAACCCCCCGCCCGTCGCCGACAGCCCTCTCCGGCGTGACCACCATCACCAATTACTGGATCAGCCGAACCGCTGCATCGCGGGGCACCACCATCGCCATCGGCTACACCATCGATAACGGCACCGGCAGAACGGAGCGCGTGATGCTGGGGGCATCCATCAAGCCGGCTTCCGTTCTGACCTGGGGCCGGTCTATCTCCGATCCGTTCCACGACGTCGTTGCCACGGTGCCACCAGGAGTCACCACACACGTGCGCTATTTCACCCTCGCCGACGGGCTTCATCCCGGCAAGTACGACGTGGCGTGGGGGCTTCGAAACGCCGCTAACGGCGCTCCGGTTGCACTGGTCTCGGCGCCCCTGAGCCTGAGGGTGACGCGCTAGGGGAGGGGAGCCGGCTGCCGCGCAGGTGGCCGGCTCCGGCACCCCCGGTGACCTACTCCGCGACGGGGTAGCCCTCGTCGTCCAGACGCTCGACGATCGAGGCACGCGAGGTCTGGCTCGGGTCGAAGGCCACGAGCACGCGCTTGCTGTCTATATCTACCTGGACGGTGTCAACGCCGGACATGGAGCCGACCTCGCGCTCGATCGTGCTCTTGCAATGGACACAGGAAATGTCGGGGGCGGTCAGGGCGATGGTTTCCACTGGGAAGCTCCTTTCACGTGGCGGGCTAAATCCCTCGGCTACGGATTGTGGCGGGCCCTCGGCTACGGATTGTGGCCGGCTCTCGGGTGAGGGGTGCGATCGGCTCCTGGCTATAGCTTGCGCTCGGCTCGAAGCCGGAGCGCGTTACTGACGACGGTAACGGACGACAGCGCCATGGCAGCCGCCGCCAGAATCGGACTGATGCGGCCAAAGACCGCCAGCGGGATCAGGACCACGTTATAGAAGAATGCCCAGAACAGATTCTGGTGAATGATCCGGATGGTGGCATGGGAGAGCCGGATGGCAAAGGCGACGTCGCTCAGGTCTCCCCTGACCAGGGTGATGGCGGCGGTCTCCATGGCAACCTCGGTCCCGGTGCCCATGGCAATGCCTGCGTCCGCCTGGGCCAGAGCCGGAGCGTCGTTGATGCCATCACCCACCATGGCCACCACGTGCCCCTCCGCCTGGAGCTGTTTGACCGCCGCCACCTTGCCCTCGGGTCGAACACCGGCGATGACGGTGTCGATCCCGACCTGGTCCGCCACCGCCGTAGCCACCGCCCAGGCGTCTCCGGTCAGCATGGTCACCCGCAGCCCAAGACGATGCAGCGCCGATACGGCTTCAGCGGCGTCGGGGCGGACGGTATCGGCAATGGCGATGATCCCGGCCGGCAATCCGTCCACGCTCACCACAATCGCCGTCTTTCCCTGTGCCTCGAATCCCTGAACCGTGCCGGCAAGAGCGTCCGGCGCAACGCCGCGCTCAGCCGTTAGCGGCGGGCTGCCGATGAGAACGGAGCGGCCCTCGACGACCGCCGAAACACCGCCGCCGGAGATGGTGGCGAATTGCTCGAGCGGCGCAGAGACCCCGATTCCCCGCTCAGCCGCATGCCGGACCACGGCGCGTCCCAGAGGATGCTCGGAAGCGTTCTCGACCGGTGCTGCCAGCCGAAGCAGAGAATCGACGCCGTCGGGCCCCGCATAGGAGCCGATGCCGACCACGTCGGTGACGGCGGGAGTGCCAGTGGTGATGGTGCCCGTTTTGTCCAGAACCACCTCGTCCACCGAGCGAACCCGCTCCAGGCTTTCGCCGCCGCGAATGAGCACGCCCGCCCGCGCGCCGCGCCCGCCGCCAACCATGACGGCGGCGGGCGTGGCCAACCCCAGGGCGCAGGGACAGGCGACCACCAGTACCGCCACGGCCGCGATCATGGCCGTCTGCGGCGAGTGCCCGGTGGCGAGCCAGCCGATAAAGGTCACAAGGGCCAGGAGCAGCACCGCCGGAACGAAGTACTGCGAGATACGGTCGGCGAGCCGCTGCGCCGGCGCCTTGGCACTCTGAGCGTCATCCACCAATCGGATAATCCGCGCCAGGGCGGTATCTCTGCCCACCTGTGTTGCCCGGACAGTCAGGACCCCGTTGGTCACCAGGGTCGCGCCCATGACCTCGTCGCCGGGCCCGCGCTGCACCGGCACGCTCTCTCCGGTCAGCATGGACTCGTCCACCCCGGCCTCGCCGGAAAGGACAATGCCGTCCACCGGAACCTTGTCGCCGGCTCGCACGATCAGGACATCTCCCGGCACCACGCGGCCCACCGGCACCTCGATCTCCTGCCCGTCATACAGGACGCGGGCGTCAGCGGCACTGAGACCGGCCAGCCGCTTGATGGCCTCGCTCGCCTGTCCCCGGGCGCGTACCTCCAGGTACTTCCCGACGGCGATGAGCGTGATGATGGCTGCCGCGGTGTCGAAATAGGTCGGGGCCATGGCGCCGGTAACGGTGACGACAGCGCTATAAAGGAAGGCCACAGTCGAGCCCATGGACACCAGCGTGTCCATGGTGGCGGCGCCGTGTCGGAGAGCACCCAGGGCGGCCAGGTGGAAGCGACGCCCGATATAGGCCCAGACCGGCAGCGCCAGCGCCAGCATCAGCCAGTTCTCCAGCGGGAAGCGGTCCATGAAGAACGTGCCCAGAATCACCAGCGGGATAGTGAGGATGGCTCCGGCCGCGATCTCGACCAACCTCCGGCGCAGATCGCGCCGCTCTCTCTCCGCCGACTCATCGGTGGCCAGGTCATTGCCTTCCAGCGCGCGGGCGTGGTACCCGGCCCGCTCCACGGCAGCAAGCAGCGGCGCAGCCCCCACATCGCCGCGCACCGCCGCCCGCTCTGTGGCCAGGTTGACGCTGACGCCTTCCACGCCGTCCACCTTGCCCAGGGCGCGCTCGACACGCCGAACGCAGGAGGCGCAGGTCATCCCCTCGATCGCCAGCTCTTGCGCTTCTCCGGCATCAACCGGAGCTCGAACAGGTGTTTCTACCGACATGGCTACTGACTCATGGCGCGGCCGAGGGTATCCATCAGCTCAGTGAGCTTGGGCTCGGCATCGTCGGTCTGGGCCGCGTCCATCACGCAATGGCGCACGTGGCCCTCGAGGATCTGCAGCGAAAGCTGTCGCGCCGCCGCTTGAATGGCGCTGAGCTGATTGACGATGTCGATGCAGTAGCGGTCGTCCTCGATCATGCGGCCGACTCCACGGACCTGACCTTCCAGCCGGTTCACCCGCTTGAGCAGCCGATCGCGCTGATCGGCATATCCGTACGTTGCATGTTCTGCGGTCATCATATCTCCAATACCCCCAGGGGGTATTCCTACCACCAGTTTACGCTCACCGGTCGGTCAGCGCAAGCCGATTGGCCCGCCGGTTGCGCAACGACCACTCGTTCCGTACCCGAACAAATAGTCGTAGTTACGTCAACCTCATTGACGTCTGCGCCGCCGCGCAGCTTCGATTCATGCACCCTCAGAGTTGCGTAACGGTGCCATCGGACTCGTCACCCTTATCCACGTCCGGGGAATGCTGCCAAAAGCTGCGCGGCGGCGCAGAGATCAATGAATTGATAAAACTACGGATATCTAAAGCGATGAGTTGGCTGAGTGACGAAGGTACGGAGCGACAGATTGGCCGAATTACGAAGGTGAGGCGGACGCGGAGACGGGCAGATAGGTCAAAAACCACTCTCTGGCCAGATCTGCGACCTGTTCCAGGGCTCCGGGCTCTTCAAAGAGATGGGTGGCGCCGGGGATGATGACCAACTCCGCCTTGGCTCCCATCCGTGCCATGGCTTCCTTATTAAGCTCGATGACCTGCTCGTCATTCCCTCCGACGATGAGGAGCGTCGGGACCTGAATCCGACTCAGCGCCTCACTGGCCAGGTCGGGCCGGCCGCCGCGGGAAACCACCGCCCGGACATCGTCGGTGAGGGTCGCGGCTACGATAGCGGCTCCTCCGCCGGTACTGGCGCCGAAGTAGCCCACCGGTAGGGAGCGGGTGGTTGAGTTCGCGCGCGACCAGGTGGTGGCAGCGACTAGACGGCGGGCCAGCAGGCCGATGTTGAACACATTACGGCGGTCTAGCGACTCCGACTCGGTCAAGAGATCGATGAGGAGTGTGGCCAGTCCGGCGTTCTGAAGCGACTGCGCCACGGCGTTATTGCGCGGACTGAAGCGCCCGCTCCCGCTGCCGTGGGCGAAGATGACGATCCCGCGGGGGTTCGCGGGAAGCCCAAGGGTGCCGGGCAAGACGATGCGGCCGGCGGGAATACCGACTTGCTGCTCACGAATCAGATCATCATTCATGGCTCTGCCTTTGCTCGACTGTTGGCCTCGCGCAGTGCCCGGATGACCTCCTCATCCGTGGTCTGCTCGAAGTTGGTGTAATAGAGGCCGACGGCGACGAACGGGTCGGGCGTGGCCAGGACCACCATCTCTTCCACCTCGGGACGTAGTGCCGACACCGCCTGGGGCGATGCCACCGGTGTGGCCAGGACGACCTGGGCTGCGCCCAGATCGCGCGCCGACCGGACCCCGACCAATGCGGAGGCGCCGGTGGCAATACCGTCGTCGGCCACGATGCAGGTGGCGCCGGCCAGCGAGGTATTGGGAGAAGCGGCCGCGTACTCCGCCTCGCGGCGCCGCGCTTCCTCGACCTGCCGCGCGATCTCGCTCTGCAGGTACGGCTCGGTCGCTCCGGTCGCCAGGACCAGCCCCCGATCGACCCAGAGCTGCCCGGTCTCACTCACAGCGCCGATGGCAAGCTCGGGATTGTGGGGTGCGCCCAGCTTGCGAACCACCAGGGCACGGAGTGGAAGCCCGAGCATGTCGGCGGCCCCAAGGCCGACCATAACACCGCCACGCGCCATGCCCAATATCTGGGCGCCCGTCCCGCGGTACCGCTCCAGCCGCCCGGCCAGAGCGCGTCCCGCTTCGATCCGATCGGCAAAGGCCGCCACTCCATGGCCCCCTATCTGCAGCACCTGCCGGCAATGCCGCAGGAGTGCAGTCTTTCAGGCAGCAAGAGCCATGCCGCCCGCATGGAGCTACCCGTCCAGCTCGACCACGGTACGGCCGCGGACCTTTCCCTCCACGATACTCTCCGCCGCCTGGGGTACGCCGCTCAGCGAGATCGTCCGCGTCATGGCGCGTAGGATATCTCGTGGGACGACGCGCGCCAGCCGCTCCCAGGCAGCGATCCGCTCATCCATGCTCGTATACACCGATTCGACGCCGAGCAGGCCCACGGCCCGCAGGATGAAAGGATAGACCGTCGTCTCCAGCCTGCCGCCGCCCGCGTTGCCCACGGCGGTGACAGCCGACCGATAGTCCATCTGCCTCAGGAGACCGGCCAGTGTCGCTCCGCCAACGGTATCAACCGCCCCCTGCCAGCGGCGCGATCCCAACGGTCCGCGGGCCGGCTCCGAGAAGACAGACCGGTCGATGATCTCACGGGCGCCGAGGGAGCGGAGGTAGTCGTGGGCATTGGCGCTGCCGGTCGAGGCGACGACCTCGTGCCCGGCCGCTGCCAGGAGGGCGATCGCCACACTCCCCACCCCACCGCTGGCACCCGTCACCACGATCGGGCCCTCGCGGGGGAAGCCGTGCCGCTCCAGCTCCATCACGCAGAGGGCGGCGGTAAAGCCGGCGGAGCCGAAGGCCATGATGTCGGCAGCGTCGAGCCCATGCGGCGGGCGCTGCAGGTAGTCGGCGGGGACACGCTCGTACTGCGAGTAGCCTCCCCACCGGTCCTCGCCCAGTCCCCAGCCGGTCGCGAATACCGCCTCTCCAGGCCGGAACCGGTCATCGGCCGATTCCGCGACCGTTCCCGCCAGGTCGATTCCAGGGACCATGGGATACGATCGGATCACGTTCCCCTTGCCGGTCACGGCCAGACCGTCCTTGTAGTTCAGGGTGGAGTGCGTGACGCGGACCAGCACGCCGTCATCCGGCAAATCACCGGCGGACAACTCTGCGAGTCCCGCCGCCTGCCCGCCACCCGTCTGCTGCACCAGCAGCGCGGAAAACCTCTGATCCGTCACCTTGCAGTCTACTGGCTAATGGCCTCACGGGAGCGTAAGGTGTGGGGTATGATTCGCCAGACTGCGTCCGGAGGGCACGGTGGCTGAAACGGCAGCGCCCGAGAAGGTAGAAAGCGGCGTCTCCGACATACGTACCTTCCTGATCGCCGATGTCCGGGGCTACACGCGTTTCACCGTCGAGCACGGAGACGCAGCCGCGGCACGGCTGGCCCAGACCTTCGCGACGCTGGCCGATGAAGCCGTCGGCGGACAAGGAGGGAGCGTGATCGAGCTGCGTGGAGACGAAGCGCTGGCTGTCTTTACGTCCGCGCGAAGCGCGCTCCGAGCCGCGACCGACCTGCAGGAACGCGTGGCCGCCGGGGCGCTGGCCCAGCCCGAAGGCGGCGCGAAAATCGGCATCGGCCTCGACGCCGGAGAAGCGATCCCGGTCGATGGCGGATTTCGCGGCGCGGCCCTGAACCTGGCCGCACGGCTCTGCAGCCTGGCCGGGCCTGGAGAAGTGCTGGCCAGCGACACGGTGGTGAGCCTGGCGCGCAGGCTGGACGGCATCGAGTATGTGGAGCGCGGCATGGTGCCCCTGAAGGGCTTTGCCGATCCTGTCCGTGTGATGCAGGTGACGACCGGGACTCTTCCGGAAGAGGCCGAGAGCGTGGAGCCGCCCCTGCCCATCGGCGGATTCCTGGGTGCGCTGCCCGCGGGGCCGCTCGTTGCCCGCGACACCGAGCTGGACCGGGTTCTCGCTCCCCTCGAAGCCGTGGCAGGTGGGACCGGCCGGCTGATCATGCTGGCCGGAGAGCCGGGTGCGGGCAAGACTCGCCTGGCCCAGGAAGTGACCCTGGCCGCGAGAAACCGCGGCTTCGTTGTGGCTGCCGGAAGCTGTTACGAGGCTCGCCAGTCCGTCTCCTATTACCCGTTCCTGGATGCCCTTGCCACCCTGTACGGCGCCGCGCCTACTGCTCTGCGCTCCTCGGCAGCCATGAAATGGCCGCAGCTCGCTCCGCTCTTGCCCGAGGCGGGCATCGGACCGGCGAATATGGAGTCGGACGGCCAGCAAGAGCAGGAACGGCTCTTCCGTGCCGTGGCCGGCTTTATCGGCGCGTTGTCGGAAACCATGCCGGTCTCGCTCTTTCTCGACGATCTGCACTGGGCCGATGGCTCCAGCCTCGAGATGCTCCGACATCTGGCCAAGAACACCCGCAGCAGGCGGGTGCTGGTCCTGGCTACCTATCGGGATGTCGAGGTGGGCCGACAACATCCGCTGGAGGAGACGCTGCTCGACCTGACACGCGAGGGCCTGGTGGAGCGGATACCGATCCGCCGCCTCGACCAGACGGGTACAGCGGCGCTTATCAGCGCCACCTTTGGCGAGCAGGCGGTATCCGAGGAGTTTGCCGATCTCGTCTTCCAGCATACCGAGGGCAATCCCTTCTTTACCCAGGAAGTGCTGCGAGCCATGGTCGAGCGCGGCGACGTCTTCCAGCACGGCGACATCTGGGACCGACGCTCGGTGGAGGAGATCGAGGTGCCGGAAAGCGTGCGCGCCGTGATCGGCCGGCGTCTCTCCCGGCTGGGTGAAGAAGCGCAGGACCTCCTCCGCCAGGCCAGCGTCCTTGGCACTGAATTCGTGTTCGACGACTTACAGGCAATGAGTGATGCCCCAGAGGACAAGATCGAGCGCGCCCTTGAGGAGGGCGTGGCAGCAGGCCTCATCCGTGACATGGGCCAGGATCGCTACGCCTTCAACCACGCGCTGACCCAGCAGTCGCTCTATGCCGAGATGCCGAGCCGGCGACGGCGGCGGCTGCATCTGGCTGCAGGAGAGGCTATTGAAAGCCTGCCGGACAGAAAGCGGAAAGAGCGAACCGGCGAGATGGCCTGGCATTTTCTGGAGGGAGACGATCCGGAGCGGGCGCTGAAATACAGCCTCGCGGCCGGCGACGAGGCCAGGATGCTCTTCGCCTGGCCGGAAGCGCAGAAATTGTACGGCACGGCGCTGGAGCTGGCGGACGAGATGGACGACATGCCGCGCACGGCCGAGGCGAGCTACAGACTGGGCGAAGCCATCCAGACGCAGGGACGCCTGGACGAGTCGCTCCCGCAGCTGGAACGAGCTGCCGAGACGTATGCGGCGCTGGGCGACGTCCTTGGGGAAGGGCGAGCGCTACATCGCGCCATCCTTGTGTACGGTCAGCGGAAGCTCCAGGATCGGTTTTCCTCCGCTCGGACACGCACCGCGCAGCTTCTGGAGCGTGTGGCAGAGCTCGAGCCGAGCTATGAGATGGTGGACTTCTACCGGGTCGAGTCCGAGTTTCGGTGGGGGCGCGGCGACCTGGCACAGTCGATCGCGGTGTTCGGCCGGGCCGTGGACGCAGCGAGAGCGGTAGGTGACGATCTATTGCGTGTCCGCACAGAGCTCCAGCGCGCCGAGAGATTGGGCATTGCCGGGCACATTCTGAACGCGCTGGACGAGGCCCTGCGCACCGTCCCGACCGCAGAGGCAACCGGCGACAAAGTGATGCTCTATGTGGCGGTCTCCGGAGCTGCGGAGTGGCTGATGCAGGCCGGCCGCCTAGAAGAGAGTCTGACGTATCGGGAGCGCGATCTCGACACCGCCCGAGCCATCGGCTGGGTCTTCGAGTCGAACTTCGCTCTGTGCAATCTGGCCCAGATTCACCTCTACCTGGGGAACTGGGAGACGGCGCAAACATACGCGGAGCAGGGTCTTTCGGCGGGCGAAGCACATGGAATGGGCTTTGTCGCCCGCACGGCCCGGATGAACCTGGGCCAGCTGGCGCTGGCACGCGGAGACTGGAAGGAGGCGCGCCGTCTCCTTCAGCACGCGGCGGACGACACCAGCGGTCCGCTCCAGGTCGGCCGCTATGCGCAACGCGGTCTGGCGCAGCTCGATCTGAAAGAAGGTGTACCTCAGCGGGCACTGGATCGGCTGCGCCCCATTGTCGAAAGCTCGGATCCAAACGATATAGACACCGTCTTTCTTCTACCCGTGCTCGCCCGCGCCCTGGTGGAGACGGGTGATTCGTCAGCCGGAGAGCAGGCGACCCGAAAAGTGCTGGACGGCGCCCCGGAAAACGCCCTCGCCTGCGTGGACGCCTGGCCGGCCCTCGGCCTGGCCCTCTCCCGCCAGGGCAGGCAGCAGGAGGCGGCAGCCGCCTTCCAGCAAGGCGTAACGCTGGCGCGCCAGATGCAGTATCCCTACGTCGAGGCCACAACGTTGGCCGCCTGGGGGATAGAAGAACCGTCGCCCGAGCGGCTGGAGGAAGCGCTGGACATCTTCCGCCGGTTGGGCGCGCAGAGAGACATCGCAGCGATCGAGCACCCTCTGCACCCCGCCGATTCGTAGGAGCGCCCTCGCCCTGGTTTTCGCATCACCCCCTAGGTCTTGTTTTCAAATGTCACAACCAGAGTGTAATCGCGGCAATGGTGAGCATCGCCAGGTAGTTGACGGCCCGCTTCTCGTAGCGGGTAGCGATACGCCGGAACTGCTTCAAGCGGTTGATCAGCCGCTCGACGACATTCCTCTTTCGATAGGCAGCCTTGTCGAATCGCACCCGTCGCTCGCGCCTCTGCCGGGCAATCACCACCCCGATTCCCCGGCGGCGCAGGTAGCGCCTGATCTTCCGGCCGCTGTAGCCCTTGTCTCCCGCGACCCGATCGGGTCGAACACGTGGTCGTCCTCGCCTCCGCTTGACGGCTCCCGCCTCCATCAAGGCCTCGAACATCACCTGCTCGTGGCGCTGGCCTGGCGTCAGCAGCAGCACCATGGGCTTGCCGCCACCCTCCGCGCGGACGTGGATCTTGGTGCCCCATCCGCCCTGGCTCCGCCCCAATGCCTCGTCGGGATACCTCAGGTGGTCGACCCCCTTTTTTGCGCCCCAGCGGCATGCTGGTGGGCGCGAATCATGGTGCCATCGACGTGATGCAAGCTCCAGTCGAGCTTGCCCTCGGCATCCGCCTGAGACTGGAGGTCCGCCAGCACCCGATCCCAGATGCCGGCGCGACGCCAGCGATAGAAACGGGTGGCGATTGTCTGCCAGGGACCGTACTGCTCCGGCAGATCCCGCCAGGGCGCGCCGGTGCGATTGAGCCACAGCAGGCCATTGAGGATCTGGCGATGATCCTTCGGTGGGCGGCCACGTCGTGCCTTCTGTGGTGGAAGCAGCGGCCGCAACCGCTCCCATTGCTCGTCGGTCAGGTCTCCTCTGCTCATACCAGGAGTCTACCGACTTTGACGTCTTTTGAAAACAGGGCCTAGTACTCCCCTACCGGAACACAGAGGTTTCGGCTACCAATGCGGTGTCACTCACGCGCCGAAGTTGGCGAGGGCCATGCGAATGGTCGTGTCCTCGTTGAGCCGCATGCTGGCCGTCTCCATCAGCGACTCCCGGAACTCAGAGGCTCGCCGCTGCAGCTCCTCGAAGTCCTCGCGCGTCAGCTCCCAGAGAACCAGTTTCGACTCGGCGCGCACGGTGGCGGTTCGCGCCACGTTGTGCAGCAAGGCTATCTCCCCGAAGAAATCACCCGGCCCCAGGGTGCGGCGCGCCGCCTCTCCGTCGCCGGCCACGATGACCTGTGCCTGACCTCTGGCGATGGTGTAGAAGCGATCTCCCTCCTCGCCCTGCCGGATAATCACCGCGCCCGCCGGGTAGCGCTCGCGCGTCATACGCCGGACCGCCCATTCGCGCACCGGCTGCGAAACCGAGGCAAACGCGGGAATGGATGCCAGGGATTCCGCTGTCGGCTGCCCCTCGGTGGCCCAATAGAGCCGCAGCCATGAGTATGCCGTGACAGCCACCGTCAGGACTCCCAGCCCGATGATGGAGGTACGGACCCCGAGCGTGGCGGCAAGGAGGCCGCTGACCACGTTTCCCACGATCATCATATTGAACAGAAACGAGTCGAGGGTGCCGGAGGCCCGCCCGATCATGGTCTCGGGGACCGACTGCTGCAAGAGAGTTTCCTGCACCGCGGTTTCCACTGTCTCGACCAGTCCGACCACGAGAAAGGCGATGAGTGCCGGAATGGCGATGGTAACAAGGCCAAAGAATGCCAGCGCGATACCGCCAATGAAGACGCTGGCCGCCAGGAGATAGTCCAGCCGAATGCTGCTTCCCAGAAAGGCCGCCGCCACGCCCCCGAGAACCGCGCCCACTCCCAGGGCCGTATACAAATATCCAACACCGGACGAGCCCATATTGAGGTACTGATGGGCTTCAGCATAGGGGACGATCCACACCACGGTGGCGCCGGACGCCAGCTCGGGGAGAGCCAGCACGCTGGCAGAGAAAAGGAGGATTGGTCTCCTGGCCAGCATCCGGTACGACCCAAGGTATCCGCCCGGCTCGTCTGCTGCGATTTCCTCCTCCTCTTCCTCCGCTTCATCCGTCGCGATCTCCGGCCGGTGCGGCCGAATGAAGGCCAGCGAGAGAGCGGATATGCCAAAGCTGGCGGCTTCGATGAACAGCAGCGGGGCGATGTGACCAACTCCTGCCACGACGCCTCCAATGGCACTGCCGGCAATCATGGCGATCGAGCCGACCTGCAAGATCGCGGCATTGCCGGCCAGCCGCTCCTCTTTCGAGCTGACCAGGGACGGAATGATTCCGGTGCTGGCAGGGCTGAAGAGGGTGCTGAGCGACGTCACCAGAAAGGCGACCGGGTAGATGACCAGCCAGGTCGAGCC
>JAICWV010000135.1 GCA_025966365.1 Chloroflexota bacterium
GGAACCGGCTTCCGGCACCCGGACTGTCGAGCGGGGGTGGCATGGGGATGTCCGGACGTCGTGTCAGGAGGTCGGGGAGAAGCCGTGAGGCCTCGGAAAGGAACGGGGCCGGAATGTGCACAAGAGTCCCGCTGCGTTCCAGTGAGTGGACGGCGTCGCGCAGTACGTCGAGGAACGGCGCGTAGGCGAGGTGAGATTCTCCCTCATAACTCCGCGCCGTCAACACCGTTCCACCGTCTGCGCGTACTCTATCGGCCAGCTCCTCGACCAGACGCGTCTTTCCGACCCCGGCTTCCCCCTCGATCACCGCCAGCCGGCCTGCAGAACCGGGCGTTCGACGGAGGTGGACCAGCCGCTCCAGCTCTCGGTCCCGCCCGGTGAGCGGGTACTGAGCCGGACGCTCCTCGGCGACCGACGCCGGAGGCGCATAGACCTCCGGCTCGTGGTTCTCTTTGATCGCCTGGTACAGCTGGGTTGTTTCCTCGAGCGGGGCTACTGCCAGCTCGCGGTCCAGGACGGCGACACATTCTCGATACTGCCGCAGGGCGTCCGAGCGGCGGCCGGCTTGCTGATACAGCCGCATGAGCTGCTGGTGCGCGGGCTCGTAGAGGGGGTCCAGGGACAGGCGGCGGCGCGCCGCGGCGATGGCCGTATCGGTCCGTCCCAGCGCCATATATCCTCGGCCCGCGGCTTCCAGCGCGCCCGCCAACACCTGGCGCAGGTCTTCTGCCTGAGCGACTTGCCACTCCTCGAAGAGGGCTCCATCGCGCAGTGCAAACCCGGCCATGAAGTCGTCTCTATAGAGCGCGATCGCCTCGTCGAGGTGGGCCAGGCAGGTCGCGCAGGGCGGAGTCGTGCCATGATCGTGGCCGTGCACCTCCGCCAGGAGTCTCTGGAAACGCGCCACATCGACCTCGAGATCGGGGTGGGCCGGCAGGTCGACGGAATCGCGGGTGACCTGGAGAAAGAAGCCTCCCAGGCCGGACTTGAGCGCCGAGAGAGTGCGCCGGAGCGCCCCGCGCGCGCTCGACTGGTCGTACGCTTCCCACAGAAGCGCAGCCAGGGTATCACGGCTATGCGGACGTCCGGTGACGGCGAGGTACGCCAGGAGCGCAGTTGCTTTGCGCGTATCGACCACAAGTGGCCGGCCGTCGAGACGGATGTCGGGAGTGCCGAGCAGATGGACCGTGAGGTGGGGCATGGCGTGCAGGATTGTACGGACTAGTCGAAACGAATCGCAACGATGCTGATTCTGACCTCCGTTTCGTAACGTTAGAGATGCCAAGGAGTGGGATTGTGATTGTGCCATCCCAGGATGGGCCCCCGTGAGCGGGAGCGAGGGAATTCGACGTACGGTCCGGCGAGGCGGTACATGGATTGGAAGCAAGGTTTCACTCAGGAGGTGTACTATTCCGGTAGCTTCCTTCGCTTGGGCGGTCTGCTTGGAGAGGGCGGAAGGCTCAGGCAGGAAAGTGGCCTGCAAGCGCAGCGAGCCGAGGAGGACGCAATGGCAGGGCAACTGGCGGCGGAGGACGGACGAGAACAAGACGGTGCTGTGGAGTCGGTACCGCTGCAGACATCGGAGGGCCGGCCGTATCTCGCGTGCCGAGGCATCAGCAAGCACTTTGGCGCAGTCCAGGCCCTGACCGACGTTGATCTCGACCTCCACCTCGGGGAAGTAGTGGCCCTCGTCGGCGACAACGGGGCCGGGAAGTCGACGCTGGTGAAGATCATCTCGGGCACGCAGACGGCGTCGAGCGGGACTATCAGCGTTGAGGGGAAAGAAGTCTCGATTCGGTCTCCTCATGATGCGAGTGCCGCCGGCATTGAGACCGTTTACCAGGATCTCGCACTGTGCGACAACCTGGACGTGGTTGCGAATCTCTTCCTGGGTCGCGAGCAGCTATTAGCCCCGCTTGTGGGGTCTCCGTTAAGTGAAGCCGAGATGGAGAGGCGGACTGCCGCCGTTCTGCAGTCGCTTCACATCCGCATACCATCCGTCCGCGCTCTCGTCGGCACGCTATCAGGAGGGCAGCGGCAGTCGACCGCCGTGGGCAGAGCGGTTCTATGGGGCTCGAAGGTAGTCTTACTCGACGAGCCGACGGCGGCGCTCGGGGTGGCCCAGCAACGTGAGGTCCTCGACCTCGTGCGAAGGCTCAGGGACCAGGGGCTGGGAGTTGTGCTGATCAGTCACAATCTCCAACAGGTGTTCGACGTCGCAGACCGCCTGGTGGTCCTGCGACTCGGACGGGTTGCCGCCAATGTCAAGGGCAGAGAGGTCTCCGCGGAGGAGGTCGTGGCGTACATCACCGGCGCCAACGTTACCGGCGCGGCCGCACACCCGTAGTCGAGGGAGACGATGACACAGACCGAAAAGCAACCGGTTGCTTCTCCACCTGATCCCGCTTTGGCCGTCGCTCCGGAGACCATCGTCTCTGGTAACGCGTTGAGGGGAATCCTGGATCCCAGACGGTGGCTGGTTTCGGGCGGGAGCAGGACGTTCCCGTTACTCGCGCTTCTTGTCCTTATGTGGGTAGGTTTTGACCTGAAAACCGGGGGAATCTACCTGAGCAGTGAGAACGTGACCGACATCCTCGTGTATACCTCGCTGTATGGCATCGTGGCGATTGGCGAGGTGGTGGTACTGCTTCTGGGTGAAATCGATCTCTCACTTGGGTCGCTCGTCGGCGTGTCGGGAGCTTCGGCAGCCCTCATCATGACGAACTGGGTGCCTCATGCACCGAGTCTGGTTACGATGTTGGTGGGAGTCGCGGCAGCTGCGGCGGTTGGTGTGCTCAGCGGACTATTCGCCGGCTTCTGGGTCTCCGTCATGCGAGTTCCGTCATTCATTGTGACGCTCGCCCTTCTGCTTGCCCTGGGCGGTATCGGACTCGTTCTGACCAATAGCCAGACCATCACGGTTACCAACGACCTTTTCAACGCCCTGGGTGCCAGTAGCATCTCGGCGTTCGACGGCGGTTATCTTCCGCCGGCGCTGTGGGGCAACCACAAGGACATCCTCCATCTTTCGACGGGTATGCTTGTGGTGCTGATCCTGGGCATCGGGTACACCCTGGTGCTCCTCGGGAACGCTCGCGTCCGGCTGGCAAGCGGTCTTGCGGCGCCGTCTGCCTTCGGGCTCCTGTCTCAAGGGCTGGCGATTACCGTGATCGGCCTGATAGTGGTCGACGTGCTCGACCACTATCAGGGTGTCCCGCTCCCCGTATTTTTTCTCTTCGTATTCCTTATCATCTTCAGCTACCTGCTGCGCAGTACTCGCTTCGGTCGCCATGTCTACGCGGCCGGTGGAAACGTCGAGGCTGCGCGCCGAGCGGGTATCTCGATTCGCCGGATCCGCTGGACGGCCTTCGCCCTGGCCGGACTGATGGCCGGCATAGGTGGCGTTATCTACACGGCGAGGAACAACGCGAACAATGGAGGGACGGTGGACCAGAGCTTTCTGTTGCTCGTCATCGCCTCGGCTGTTATTGGGGGAACCAGCCTCTTCGGGGGGCGTGGCTCCGTGTGGTCGGCACTCACAGGAGCACTGGTACTGGCGAGTGTGCAGACCGGAATGGCCCTCACCCTGACCGCGACGACGGACGCCCAGTACTTCCAATACATCGTGGAAGGCGCGATCCTGCTCGGAGTGGCGTGGCTGGATACGTACGCGAGGAGCCGGTCTGCCGGCTCGCGCGAGGCGTAGGGCAGGAGCAGGGTCGGTGATCCCTCCTCATTGACTTGTTATTGCCCATGCTTTACGGTGAGCAGATGATGGGCCGCTGAACACGATGTCAGAGAGTCCCGGACCGGGAGAAGGGGGTGACACGGCAGGTAAATGACTCCAGGGCCCGGGAACACCGGGCGTTGCCGCCTCTTCGCGACCTCGAACGACTCAAAGGAGGAGAGATAACACATGTCTACGATGCTCCGTCTGACCATTTCAGTGGCGGCCATCTGTGCATTGATGGCTGTCGGCGTCGCACACGCCACTGCCTTGCCCCACGTTCAATACTTTCACGGGCACGCGGTCACGGCTGCAAAACCGACCGCCAAGGTAGCGTTCGAAAACCCCGAAACCTTCACCGGGCGCTGGGTAATCGACCACGCCGACTTTAACAAGGAGATCCACAAGCTGGATCCCAACATCTCGGTCATCTACCACAACTCCAACGCCAACATCACAACCCAGACCCAGAACGTCAACGCGGACATCGCGGCCGGCGTCAAGGTGATCGTGCTGGCGGCAGTTGATCAGAACGAGGACGCCCCGCTGGTGAACAAGGCCGAGAAGGCCGGCATCAAGGTTCTGGCGTACGACCGAATGATCCAGAGCCCGAAGCTCCGCGCCTATGACTCCTTCGACAACGTGCAGGTCGGCGTGGATCAGGGAAAGTGGCTAGCGAGCCATCTGAAGAAGGGCACCAAGTCGAGTCCGACGTACGTTATCGAGATTCGCGGGGCCTCGACCGACCACAACGCCGCTCTGTTCTACCAGGGCTACCAAAAGGAGATGGGGCCGGTTTACGCGACTGGAAAGGTCAAGCGCGGGTTCTTCAAGTGGACGCCCAACTGGGATGATCCGACCGCGGGGCAGGAGACCGACAGCGCGTTGACTCTCCTGTCTGGGAAGCCGCTCGCTGGCGTGTACTCGATGAACGACGCGATGGCAGCCGATGTGTACGCATCTCTCGCACGTCACCATCAGAAGAACCTCGCCCTGACGGGTCAGGACGCTCAGCCGGATGGTCTTGGCCGCATTCTTATGCACGAGCAGGGAATGACCGTGTTCAAGAACGTCAAGTTTGAGGCCAACAGCGCCGCCCAGGTTGCATACAACTGGGTGGCCGGCAAGGGGCTACCGGCGAACTACAAGAAGAACTGTGGCGTCGGGTGCGCGCAGTCCAGCGGCCGTCATGTACCGGCGGCGCTCTTCACGCCGCAGGCGATCACGATCACAAACGTCGCTGCACCGGTAAAAGCCGGGTACGACACCTGGAAGGATGTCTGCACGTCCATCGCCAAGCCGACGAAGCCGTACTGCGGTCTGCCGCACTAGCGGTGGTCGTCAGCGAGGAAAAACTTGAGGCATCCCGATTTTCGGGGTGAAGAATAAACGAGACCTCCTGAGCGACCATCGAGTTGACGAGACACCGGTGGAAGCCAGGAGGTTTCGCTGTGTATGATGCCTCCGCTCCTCCTCCGGCTTCCGGATAGTATTGAGCCATGAGCGGTAGCGACATCAGAACCGCGATCATCGGCTACGGGCTTGCCGGAGCCGTCTTCCACGCGCCGCTCATCGCCACCACCCCGGGAATGCGGGTCTCCAGCATCGTCACCAGCAATGGCGAGCGGCAGGCCGCGGCGCGGCGAGCCTTTCCGGATGCTGCCATTCTGCCCAGCTCTGACGACCTCTGGCGCCGAGGCGGCGAGCTTGATCTGGTGGTAGTCGCCAGCCCCAATAGCTCGCACGTCCCGCTTGCACTGGCTTCGATCGAAGCGGGCGTACCGGTGGTAGTGGATAAGCCGCTGGCGCCGTCGGCCGCAGATGGGCGCCGCCTGATCGAGGCCAGTGAAGCACGGAAGGTCCCCCTCACGGTCTTCCAGAACCGCCGCTGGGATGGGGACTTCCGTACGGTCCAGGCCCTGGTTCAGGCTGATCTTCTCGGGCCCCTGGTCCGGTTCGAGTCTCGCTTCGAGCGGTACCGCCCGGTGCCGCGAGAGGGAGCATGGCGCGAGCGGCCAGAGCCGGAGGAGGCGGGAGGACTCCTCTTCGATCTGGGGAGTCACCTTATCGATCAGGCGCTGATTGTGTTGGGGGAGCCGCAGTCGGTGTACGCCGAGCTCGGAGTGCGCCGCCCAGGGGCTCTGGTGGACGATGACACCTTCGTGTCGCTGGATTTCGCGAGCGGCGTGCAGGCACACCTCTGGATGAGCGTGGTCACGCGCGAGCCGGGGCCGCGCTTCGTCGTGGGAGGCCTGCGAGGGAGCTATACAAAGATGGGTCTCGACCCGCAGGAGCCCTTCCTGCGAGATGGTGGACGTCCGGGTGATCGAGGTTGGGGGATTGAACCGCCGGAAGTGTGGGGCCGGATTTCGACGGAGACCGGGGGCGTCCACCTGGAAGGGTCGGTTGAGACCCTGCCGGGTCGATACGACGTGTTTTATAGCCAGGTGGCCGAAACGCTCCGGGCCGGAGCCCGCGTACCCGTGGATCCCCGTGACTCCCTCCGCGGCCTGGAGCTGATCGAGGCGGCGAAGCGTAGCGCGGCCGAGCGGCAGGCTGTGCAGGTTACCCGATCACGGCAGTAGCGAAAATCTCCGCTTGACGCGGCCCTTCTATCAACGTAAGCTTTCGCTGCAGTACCGGGGCGAAGGAGGAAAGAATGAAAGCGATACTTCTGGGTCTGTGCTTGACCGCGGCGCTCATCTCACCGAGCGTGGTTTCGGCAAGGACGGCTCACGCGACCGGCTTCGTGGGACCCAGGTCGTACTATCTGGCGCTGGGTGATTCTCTCGCTTTCGGCTACCAGCCGAACCTGACATTCAACCAGGGCTACGCCGACGACTTCTACGCCAATTTGAAGACGCACGGCACCAGCCACTTCACCAACCTGGGATGCCCCGACGAGACCACCACGACATTCATGAAGGGGGGATGCCCGTACTGGTACATACGCAAGTCGTTCTACTTCGGCTCGCAACTGAACGCCGCTCTCTCATTCATCAAGAACCACGCGGGACAGGTGAGCCCGGTGACACTCGACATCGGCGCCAATGATGTCTTACCGGACATCAACAAGTCCGACTGCTCGATCTCGTCGACCTGGCAAACGGACCTGGCCCGGTTCAACACCAATTTTGTCAGCATTGTCAAGCAGCTGAACACGGCACTGAACGGCAAGGGGGATCTGCTGGTCATGAACTACTACGACCCCTACCAGAATCTGTGCGCCGGCAATCCTGCTGTCCTGGCCGATCTGCAGGTGATGAACAGTAATATCGCGGCGGATACGGCGGGTACATCGGCGCATGTGGTGGATGTGTTCAACGCCTTCGGCGGCGCGGCCACGCCAAACCCGAACATCTGCACCTACACCTGGATGTGTAGCAGCTACAACGACATCCATCCGATGCCGACCGGGTACGGCGTGATCGCCGGAGCCTTCGAGGCCACGGCCGGCTATTAGCGGTTAGCGACGTTCAAGACGGCCGGGTTCTGCCAGCTAATACGGCGGGACTCGGCCCGGTGTCTTGGGCGCGTACACGTTTCGCGTAGACGTCTGCCGGGCGACCCGCTGCCCATGCCCGGACCTGATCGGCTTCCTCTTACGAGTGCGCCAGTGCCAGCGTGTTCGTCACATCCTGGAAGGTGTTCTGAATGAAGGGCCCTGTGGACATAATGGCGAAGATCAGGGGGATCGTAATAAGCGTTACCAGCAACGCGTACTCGAGCATATCCTGCCCGCCCTCACTCCGTATAAGCGTCTCGAGGATTCCACGCAACCAGACCTGCATCGGAATCACAATAGGCATAGCCAGCCTTCCTCTCCTTGCGCCGCAACCCATCCGACAGTACTGCCATTGCAATTACAGCACACTGGTCGGGCTACGTCTATGGTCCGGAAGGCGTACCCCCTATCGCGGGCGCCAGGACAGTCATCGTGCAAATGGGTCCTGCCAGTGCTTCAGGTGACGCATGAGCCCCAGCGTCCACCCTGGCGAGACCTGGCGTGGACACATTGCCTACCCTCTCCCATCGTTGGTAGTTACCGCAACTTCATTGCGGTCTGCGCCGCAGTGCAGCTTCGATCCTCGCATCCGCATGGTTGGATATCGGCGCACTCCGGGCGAGTCCATCTCGGGACGTGGAAATACATCGCCGGGTCGCATACCTGTGACCGTCATCTGCACCCCCAGGGCATCCACATCGAAGCTGCGCTGCGGCGCAGATGTCAATGAATTGACATAACTACGAAAGGCTGGGTCTTTGGGGACGCCTGTCTTCTACCCTCAACGACTCTGCTGCTCGAACCAGGTCTCAAAGTCGACGGGAATAGGGAAGTCGGAGAGCCAGGCGGCCACGACTGGAGTGAGCTGACCTGCGACCGGATCCAGTACCGCGATGCAGCCAGGCTGAAGTCCAGTGGCGTCGGGTTGCCAGCGGGCCGAGGCAACCAGACTGCTCAGCGCCAGAGACGTCGTCATTCCCTCCTGTCGCGGTCCGTTGAGATGATGGTAGTGACCGGCGATGTGAAAAGCCGGCTGGAGGCGCGCGAGCAGTGCGGAGATGCGTTTTGATCCCTGGGGCCGGCCATCTCGTCCAGAAGCCAGGCCGTACGGCGCATCGTGGGTGACCAGGACGTCGACGCTTCCCGGCTCCAGATGCATCAGGGCGTCAAAGGCATGGTTGTCGATGTCATCGGTCGTGCCCGGCTGATCCTCCCCGCCAAGGAATGCCACCTGAACACCCGAAATGTCGAGCACGCTTCCGCCGGGCATATAGCGCAGGAAGCCGGCAGGATCAACATCACGGCCGGGCGGGAGTGACCTGAGCCAGTCCACGTCGTCGTGATTGCCGTGGATGAAATGGATGGGAGATAGAAACTCCCTTTGGAGGGTGGTAAGGTGCGCGGCCGTAGCGGCATCAGGCCGTAGCAAGCGCGCAAAGTCCCCCTCCGACGGATCAAGAGACATATATGAGCGGGTGGCCGCATCCATCCGCTCGGAATCGGGATACGCGCCCATGTCTCCCACCTGAGCGATCAAGTCGAGTTTCCTGCCCGAGCGGCGCTGCCAGGTCGCCAGTGCCGCGAGCATATGGAAGACCCGACCGTGCACGTCTCCGACGAAGCCGATCAGCACCCGAGGATCCAGTCCACGGCGCCAGAGAGGTCGGCGCTGATGTGCTCGGCGGCGGGAGCCTGTTCTCCGGCGGTCTCTCCCCATCCGGTCAAGATGGGGCGTCCCCTCATGCCACATTCGTCGAGATCGAGAAATACCGCACGACTCACGCTTCATTCTCAGCGACGCGACTGGGCTGTGTCTCACCACCCTGCCTAACCAGCGCACAGCCCATGGCGCCGGACAGGCGACCACGCAACGAGAGCAGTCACGGAATCGTATCAAGGGGTGATTTTTCGGTCGCCCGGTGCGCTTCCTGGCCCAGCATGCAGCCAGGCATGATGAACCACGCACTGTAGGACGGTTCCCCCCCGGCCGGCCTTGGGCATCCTCACAGCTCCCAAACTCCCGACATGGTCCCGGCAGTGCGCATCCCCTGTCTCCGATGGCCCCACCACCGTCCCGTCTGCCGGCATCCGCCATGTCTCCCGTGATTCCCACACCGTCCCGACTGTAGCCGGACCTTCCATGGTCCGGTGGGTCGATCCCCTTCTGGTTCCTACCCACCCCCCTGGTCCATGCCCCGCCGGCCCGCGGAGGGACCGGCTACCGGGAGGCAGTGGTCCGGTGATCCAACCAGCCGGTTGGGAGAATCCGGCCAGGGGCAGGCAGTGCGTGGATGAAGAGTCATACCGGCCGCAGAGGAA
>JAICWV010000239.1 GCA_025966365.1 Chloroflexota bacterium
ATCGGGTGTGGACGAAGGGGTCCAGATCAATGGGGTGGGGACGGAGGAGGTGCGGGTCGATCGGGTCGGTGCGCAGGGGCAAGGACGCCAGTATAGACATACATATCGGCCGCGGCATCGTCTCTCGTGACATCTTGACAGGCCATCCATCGAGTTCTATTATTGCTGCATGGATGGCAATGATTGCCATCCGTATTGCACATTGAAGCCAGGGAGGATGTAGATCATGGCAGATGGAACGCAGCAGGTACTGGATATGCTTGCGAGTGGGGCGATCAACGCGGATGAGGCGGGGCAGCTGCTGGATGCGCTTCGGGACGACCCGGCCGGGCGGCCGGCGGTCAGCGCGGGATATCGGGAGGAGCGCCGGGGACGGCGAGAGCGGAGGCGCCGCGACGCCATTCGGCCGGAGATCGCGCAGATCGCCGATGCAGCCATGTTCGGGGTGGATGAGGACTTCGTGCGGGCTCTGCGCCAGGCGGGTTATACGGGACTGAGCATCCCCGACCTGATCGAGCTGGCCAAGTTCGGCGTCGATGAGGAGTTCATCGAGGGGCTGCGCGGGGCCGGCTATACCGGGCTGAGCGCGGAGGAGCTGGTGGAGATGGCCAAGTTCGGGGCCGATGGCGAGTTCATCGAGCGGATGCGGAGCCTCGGCTTTACCGATCTCAGCCCCGAGGAGCTGGCGCACCTTGCCAGAGGCGGGGTCAGCCCGGAGACAATCGCCGTCATGCGTGAGCTGAGCACAGAGCCGGTCTCCCCGGAAGGGGTGGTGACGGACGGCACCGAGGACGAGCGATGATCAGCCGCCGCAGCCCGGTGCAACGCCTCCTGACGCGAGACCCGGCCTCGGGACGCGAGCTGATGGTGACCCGACTGGAGAGCCCGGACAGCGGGCTCATCATCGAGGGGGCATTCAGCCTCGGATGGATCGGACGGCTCACGCCCGATCAGCTCGACTTCGTGGGCGTCCTCCTCCGTAACCGGGGAAACGCCCAGAAGGCCGCGGCCGAGCTCGGAATGGCGTATAACACCGCGCGCAACCGGCTGGACGACATCGTGGAAGCGCTGGGTGGAACTGCCGAGGAGGAACGCCCCGATCGATCCGAAATCCTGGGCCGGATCGCGTCCGGCGAGATCTCGGCGGACGAGGGGGCGAAACTGCTGCGCGGCGAATAGCTTGACTACGAGCCACTCGGTCCCAGGCCGAACCAGCCCAGGACGGTGGTGATCAGGAGGGCAAGCGAGAGGAGCGTCACAATCACGGTGGCGGTGCGAGCGATGACGTTGTAGACGGGCCCGTTGACCAGGTCGCCCATCAGCTTGCGGTCGTTGGCCAGCCTCAAGATCGAGAAGAGCACGAAGGGCAGGAGCAGAGCGTCCACCACCTGGGTGACGATGAGGACGCTGATGGTGGGCAACGGCAGGAGGGAGATGAGGGCACCCAGTGCGATCAGTCCGGTGAAGATACCCATGAAAACCGGCGCTTCCCGAAACCCTGCGCTGACGCCCTTCTCCACTCCCAGTGCTTCGGAGATGGAGTAGGCGGTGGCGAGCGGCAACACCGCCGCCGCCAGCATGGAGGCGCCAAAGAGGCCGACGGCAAACAGGTACCTGGCATAGGAACCGGCCACCGGCCCCAGTGCCGCGGCCGCCTGGGCGGCGCTGGAAATTTTCGGGTTGGGATACAGAGTGCTGGCGGTGGCGACGAGGATAAAGAGGAAGATCAGCATGGCGAAGACAGAGCCAACGTACACTCCTACCCGCTCCGGCATATAGTCCCGCGCGGTCACCCCCTTGTCGGCGATTGCCGACTGCACGTAGACCTGCATGTAGGGCGTGATGCTGGTGCCGATGAGCGCCACCAGGGTGATGAGATAGGCCTGGGTCCAGTGAATCTGCGGGACGACCATGGACGTGGCTACCTGCCCCCAGTTCACATGGGGCGCCAGGAAGGCAGAGATGGGGTAGGCAAAGAAGACCAGTGTCATCAGCAAAAACACGCGCTCCACGGCGCTGTAGCTGCCGCGGACTACCAGCAGCCAGAGGGCGGTTGCCAGCAGGGGAACGGCCACGTACTGGGCATGGGGGACGATCAGATCGACACTGGCGGCGATGCCCACGAACTCGGAGATGGCGGTGGCGCCGTTGGCGACCAGGAGGGCCAGCAGCACCACGACAGTGGTGTGAATCGAGAAGTTCTCGCGAATTAGGTCGGAGAGGCCTTTGCCCGTGGCCGCGCCCATGCGTGCCGCCATTTCCTGAATCACCGCCAGGCTGATGAGGATAGGCAGGAACGACCAGAGCAGGCTGTATTTGAACTGAGCGCCCACGGCGGAATAGGTAGCGATGCCGCCCGCGTCGTTGCCCGCGTTGGCCGCGATCAGCCCGGGGCCCAGGGCGGCGAAAATGATGAGCAGCAGACGGGGCCGGGCGCGCCCGAGAAGTAGGCGGCCGAGGGCCGTGTCCCGGCTGATGATGCCGGTGCCGGGAGTCCCGCTAGCGCCGGCCGCCTCCGTGGCGGCTTCGACCAGATCCTCCAGGTACTCGCGCGTGCCCGGCTGGCGCTCGGGGGGACGCGGTGGCTCGACGTTCTGGACCATCGCGGTCCTCCCTAGCTAAAGACATGGGGCAATC
>JAICWV010000127.1 GCA_025966365.1 Chloroflexota bacterium
GCTCCGCCAGGAGACGGTAGGTGAGCAACGGCGTATTCCCGGTCGCGGGAATGACGGATGCGGCCGGGTTGGACCGTATCTCCCGCTCGATGAGATCCGCCGCCAGGCGCGCCGCGGCTTCGACGCTCCTCCCCACCACAAGCTCCATGTCTTACCGCCGTAACCGCTCGGGAAGATATGCCGCCTGTGCCGCCGACATCTCGTCATAGATCTCGGTGGCCGCGGCAATCGACAGAACGAGCGGATTGGCGGCCAGCGCCTGAATCCCGGACCTCCGATCGCCTTCCACGGCGACTCGCGCAGCGAGCATCTGATATTCCGCCAGCATCTCGACCAATCCTCGGGTCTGCGGCAGCAGGGTGCCGGAGGGAACCGATTTGATCTGTCCGTGGCTGATATGCCCCGGAACTTCAACCACCAGATCGTCCGGGAGACCATCAATCCCTCCGGCATTGACCACGTTCACGGGCCATACTTCGTCGCGCTCGTTGAACACCGCGTCCAGGACGTCGATCGCAAGCTCGAGCTCGTTGATCCCTCCACGCGACCGCTCCGGCATCAATACCGGCGTCGGGGAGACCGCTTGCTCCCGATAGTGCTCCCAGTAATCGGGAACCTGAACCATGATGTCCTGCGCCCTGGTCGTCCTTTTCGCGCGCAGCTCGGCCAGAAGCTCCTCCCTGAAGTAGTAGTACTGGAAGTAATCAGCGGGGATCGACCCCATTGCGGCCGCCAACCACAGAAGTCGCCTCCCGTGCGGATCGAGTGAGGCATCCCCACGCGCGGCGTCCCAGGCGTCCCGGACTAACGGGATCAGGTCCTGGTCCCCGTAGCAATGGCTGACACTCCACGACCCATGATTGATGCCGATCATCACGGCGCTCACCTGATCAGGGTCGAGACCGGCAGCGCGAGCGACCATACGCGGAAAAATAATGGGCCCCTCGCACAGGGATACCACCCGCACATCGCTCATGGCCGTGACCGCCTGCGAGACGATGTTAATGGGATTGGTGTAGTTGACCAGGAGAGCGCGCGGGCAGGCCCTCTCCATGTCTCGGACAATGCCTTGCATCACGGCAATCGATCGCATGGCCATGAAGAACCCGCCAGGTCCCTGCGTTTCCTGTCCGATCACTCCGTGCTGCAGCGGGATGCTCTCATCGAGATAGCGCATCTCGAACCCGCCCGGACGGTAGCTGGTGAGGACGGCATCGCAGTCTTCGAGCGCTGCCCGCCGGTCCGTTGTCGCCCGGAACGCGATGTCAACAGCGAGATGGCGGGCAAGATTGCGCGCCAGGCCCTCGACGACCGCCAGGTGCTCGGGGTCGAGATCGACGAGCACGATCTCCGATCCCGAGAAGTTCGCTCCCTGATTGATGAAGGAAGCCACTGTACCCGGCGCTCGCGTGCTCCCGCCACCGATGTATGCAAGCTTGATTCTGGCCACGAGGCATACTACGTGCTCCGGCCGGTGCGGCCGAAAGCACGCGATCTCTCGATCTTCGGGGCCAGCGTTGAGCGCGGTATGGCTCCCTGAGCAGCGAACCTGACAACCCCTCTGGCATCAATCCCGTAGATGGTCGGGTACGAACCTGCGCCGTAGCGATTGACCGCCTTGAAGTAGTGGTCGACCAGCAGCGGATAGTTGGCCCGATAGCGGCACGCGTACCAACCAAGATCCTCCAGAGTGGCCAGGGTCAAGTCCTTCCTCAGGGTGCCAGGAAGTGCCGGGGCCGGACGGTAGCTGTTCCGGTCACGGGGGCGCTATAGTACTTTCGGCCTATTGCCGACGTCTCGAACCGCAACCTAGACTGCCGGGACCAGGTCACCTCACCAGGAAATGGATCGATGGGTTTTCGCCGCTGGCTAATCTTTCTCGTCTGCCTCATCATTCCGCTGCTCCTGCTGGCGGCGGGACTGAGGGTGACGCAGGGGCCCTACTCGATTGCGTGCCAGGCCCGGCACGACGGCTTCGCCATCATCTGGACGAGCGAGAGCTCGGGCCGATCAACTCCCTTCGCCCTCCCGTTCGGGGAATGCCCCGACCGTCTCATTCCGGGTCACGCCTGATGACGCGGGCCATGTGAAACCCGCGACGCCGCAGAACCAGCACCGCCGCTCCCATCACGACCACCACAATCAGCGTCCCGATTCCTACGGTTCGCGCAACCTGTGCAAAGATCTCGGCGCCCAGCTCGTAGGCCAGCAAGCCGTAGAGAACCGACCATGCCGCGGCTCCAACGATGTTGAATAACACAAACCGGAGCACGGGCATTCGATTGATGCCTGCCAGCAATGCCGCGAAGACGCGTAGAAACGCAACAAAGCGGCCGATGAGGACGGCAAGGTCGCCCCGCCGGGCAAAAAAGCGCTCCGCTCTGGCCAGATGGTCCGGACTCAGGAAGACGTAGCGACCGAAGCGCAACACCGCGGCGCGTCCAGCCGTGCGCCCCACGGCATAGCCCGCGATTCCTCCCAGGGACGACCCAACCGCCGCGGTCACAATGACCCATTGGATCTCGAGCTTGCCCGTGGATGCATAGATGGCAGCGGCCAGAAGTGTGACCTCCCCGGGGAGAGGAACTCCCAACGATTCGAGCGCGATCAGTAGAAAGACTGCCAGGTAGCCGTAGGTTCCGACAATCTGCTGGATGTGTCCGGCCACGCGGACGGCGCCTAGTCTCGCTCGTCGGGTCCGAAAGCACCCGGGGGCGGCGGCGGATCGCTGGCGGGGAACGATTCATCGTCCATGTACTCCACCGCATCAGCCGAAAAGTCTGCGATGCTGGAGATCGACTCCACGTCAAATACCGCGGCCGTGCCGGCCGTTACCTGCTCTTCCTCATGCCCCCGCCGCAGCGCTTCACGCGCTACGGTGCCCACCAGCGTCCCGCCGGAGTCAACCACCGGAAGCCGGGCAATTCCTCCCGACACGTCGGCGCCCTGCATCGTCCGAAGAGCGTCGTCCACATCGTCGTCTACGTGGATACGGGTACTCACCCCGGACATCACTTCCCGCACCGGCACGGTGCCGGTGCTGAGGCCGCTCTCCGCCGCCCGCGCCGTCACTTCAGCTGACGACAGACTGCCAATGAGCCGGCCGTCCTCCGTCACCGGCATGGGATCCAGATCCAGCGCGTTCATCTTCTCGAACGCGTCACGCAAGAGATCGTCCGGGCGAACGCTCTCGGCGAACGGCGTCATCACCTCGCTGACCTTCATGCCCGCCTCCTCCTCGACTCTACTCCGTTACCACCGACGACGGCTCGGGCCACCTGACGGCAGATCGGCTGTCTTCCACGCCGGGCCGGCCGACCTCGTGGTATCGCACTCCCTGGGCAAACGGCCGGTCGCGCCAGGCTCCAAAGTTGTCCACGATCACCGTGCCGGGCTGGATGTGTCTTTCGATGCCTGGTTCCATGTACGGTGCATGGGCGGTTACCAGGACAATTCCGTCCACGTCTTCTAGACAGTCCGGGAAGGAAGCGCTGGCCACGCCGGTCAGGTCCTCGACTTCTTCCGGTGTGTAGTAGGGATCATGTACCCGCAGGCGGGGCGTGTCCTTCAGGCACTCCACGGCATCCAGAGCAGGTGAGAGCTTATGCATCTTGGCGTCTGCCGTGTACGCCAGGCCAAGAACGACGATGGAGCGGCAATCCCGAAAGAGGACGCGCAGACGCTGCGCATAGAGCTTGCCGAAATAGCCGTCGTTGAGCTCCACCGCCTGCCGCACCGGCTCCAGGTAGGTATTGTCCCAACCCCCTTCCGCCAGAGCGTAGCGTGGCGACAGGGGAATGCAGTGACCCCCGATCCCCATGGACGGGTGGTACAGCGGGATATTCCACTTGGTACTGGCGAGTCGCAGAACGTGGGTCATGTCGTACTGAGGAAAGGCGAGCGAAAGGCTGTTGGCCAGCGCAAGGCCCTGGAAACGGATGAGATTCTCGATGACCTTGGTGAAGGCTGCATGGTAAGCATCGCGTGCCGGCACCACGTCGCCGCAGACGAGCGAGTAGAACGCCGCCAGTAGCTCCGTGGCTTCCGGGGTGGTACCGCCCACGATGCGAGGCAGGGTCTCCAGAGTATGCTTCGAGCCGGAAAACCAGTCCCGGCGCGGTGCGGCGCCGACGAGGACATCGATACCCGGCCGAAGTCCAGATGCGTGTAGCTTGGGAAGGACCACGGTGTCCAGCCAGGTCGGCTGAATGGTGCTTTCGACCACGACAACCGGAATCAGCCCGTCGAGGCGCGTTTCGCGAATGACCTCGCACATGAGGGGCATGATGTCTTCCAGAGCGGCGGAGGACGGCTCCGCCCCGCGCTCGGTGGGGACGGCGATCAGGTGGACCGCGATCTGCTGTCCCTTCAGGTCGCGCCAGTCGGTGGTTGCCGTGACCGGTGCCCTGGTTGCGAGCAGGCGCTCGATACCGGCCGTATCCGTTGAGAGAAAACGGCCGTCCTGAATCTCGGCCACGCGCGATGCCACGATGTCGTAGCCCACGCAGCGGATGCCTCGCTGGCTGAAGTGGTACATGGCGCTGGCGCCGATATGGCCACACCCCCAGACGCCGATAGCTGCGCTCTGCGATGTCAATGCCTCAATAGTGCGGCCGGCGAGCGTCTCGTTCTCGGTCACAGATGGTTCCTTTCGGGTGAGTCTTTTGGCTGGCCCGGGCGGCGCGCCGACCGCCGGTGCGGTGGGCATCGGGCCGCCGTCAGGCTACCATACGACGGGTTCCCGGCCCGCGGGTGCTGGCGCTCAGAGGGCACCGACGAGACGCTCGAAGCTGGCCGACGAAAGCGACCAGAACAACACCCCCACCGCGAGCACCCCCAGTACGGCCACTGACAGGATGATGGCCCCGTTCCCCGGAACAACGGTCAGGATCAGCCCCTCTACCGGTACCACCGGACCCAGAACCAGGCCGCTCACGATGTTGGCAGCCCGCGGCTCTCCGGCCAGCAACGCCACTAGCAGCCCGCTTCCCGCCGAGTAAAGTACGGCGGCCAGGAGGAGTCCGCCCAGAGCTGCTTCCTGCAGCGGCGTGGCATAGCCGAACAGAGAAACGATCGCCACATTGAGCAGAAAGACGGGAATGGTGACGCTCAGAGCAAAGCCGAGAACCGCGCCCAGTTTCGCCAGTACCACGTCCAGCGCCGTGATCGGCAGCGCGACCAGCAGCTCGAGGGTTCGACGCTCCCGCTCGCCAAGAAGGACGTCGCCCATCAAGATGGATGGCGTGACCAGGGACGAGATGGTCACCAGGATGGGAAGGCTGAAATGGCGCAGCAGTGTTTCCGGAGACACGGATCGCGCCGAGGAGAGAAGGTAGATCCGGTGTGAGCCGAATCCGATTTTGAGAGCGAGGATGTCTCCCAGCGTCACAACGACGAGCATCAAGGTCGGAACGGTCAGGGCCGCCACCACCGTGCGGCGCGACCGCGTGATCTGGCGAGCTTCCTTCTGCAGGAGGGCGCGCAAGCGATCACGCACGGACCACCTCCAGAAAGAGGTCCTCGAGCGTCGGCTCGACAATCCTGCACTCGTAGACATCCAGCCCGTCGGCCAGGAGCGAGCGGAGGAGGCCGGGAACCACGCGGCGGGGCTCTGCCGCCGAGAACCACACCTCATTTCCCTGGATCGCCCCGTCAATGCCCCGATCGCTCAGGGCGGATTTCAGCCGGGAGGGAGACCCGCCGGCGCCGAAAAAGACGCGCGGGCTGGATTGGCTTCTCAGTGCCTCGATGCGCTCCTTCACCAGAACCTTTCCCTCGCGCAGAATGATCACCGTGTCGCATAGCTGCTCGGCCTCGCGCAGGTTGTGGGTGCTCATGAGCACGGACGGACCGTTCATGGCAGTGCCGAGAAGCTCGCGGATCTCGGCGGCGGCAATCGGGTCCAGCCCCACCGTGGGCTCGTCCAGGAGAAGGAGGTCGGGACCAGGCAGAACCGCGGCGGCAACTAGCAGGCGGCGTGCGTAACCGCCGGATAGGGCCGCCAGTCTCCGATCGAGAAGTCGTCCCAGGCCGTACTCAACAGCCGTTCCCTCTACTGATCCTCGTCTGTAAAGGCGCCGCACCAGTGTCAAGTATTCCCGCACGGTCAGGTCCGGGTAGAGCCCGGGGCTCTGAGGAACCACGCCAATTCTCCGCTTTACCTGCACACTTCCCGACACCGGCTCCCCCAGGAGGCACACCGATCCCTCGGTCGGGCGCAACGCGCCCTCCAGCATGCGGATGATGGTCGTCTTTCCTGCCCCGTTCGGCCCCAGAAGGCAGCAGCGCTCGCCAGGAAGGATGGCAAATGAGGTGCTGTCGAGCGCACGCACGCCCCCGGGAAATATCTTGGTCACGTCCACCAGCTCGATGGACGGAGTCAGACGACCGGCACCTCGTTCATCAGGTCCTGCCACCGCAACGCCGCCGGCTCCGGCTGTCCCTGCGTCACGTACTGCATCACCATGGTCGCCATCTGGCGCACGACCCACTCGAAGTACTCCTCCTTCAGGGAGCTGATATCGAAGTCCGGCGCCGGGTTGAGGAAGTCAATGGCGTAGGGGATGCCGTCCCGTATGGCGAACTCAATAGTGTTCATATCGT
Source organism: Chloroflexota bacterium (assembly GCA_025966365.1). Classification (GTDB taxonomy): domain Bacteria; phylum Chloroflexota; class UBA5177; order UBA5177; family UBA5177; genus JAICWV01. The sequence goes on from JAICWV010000127.1 coordinate 6,604, forward strand.
AGCCGAGCGCGCGGCACAATGTCAGGCAGTCCCGCTCCACGCGGCCGCGAAGGGAGGGGGCTAGACCGGGATCTCCGGTGACATAGCGGTTGAAGTGATCGTTGGCAGGCTCGTATTTCGAAATCAACACGTGCTTCCGCGCGATCGCCACGCAGCGAACATAGTTCTCGTAGGCGATGAACTCCTGCAAGATCATCAGCAGATGGCCACTCTCGTCATAGGCACGCTGCAATTCGTCCATCGTCCGCGCGATGGTCACATTCTTCCAGCCCCCGCCGATAGCGGGCTTGAGAACTGTGGGGAAACCGCCAACATAGTCCAGCGCCAATGGCCAGTCGACGGGTTCCACGTTGCGGAGCGACTCATCAATCAGGTCCGCTTCGTAGCTTCGGTTGGGCAGGATCACGGTCCTGGGCACGGCTACCCCAAGGGCCGCCGCCAGGACACACTCGAAGAACTTGTCGTCAGCGCTCCACCAGAAGGGATTGTTGACGACGATGACGCCGTCAGCCACCGCTTTCTTCACGTAGGCCCGCAGGTACGGAACTTCGTGGGAGATGCGATCCACGATGAGGCGGTAGGGGACCGGCTCGTCCATGCGGACCGCCCCGACCCGTACCAGTTCCGCGCTGACGCCATCTCCCTCCGCGTTGATCCGGTCGATCAGCGCCTGTGGAAAGGTAGTCTCGCGACCGACCAGGAGCCCCACTTTCTCGTTTGTCATGCTGGCGCACACACTCCTCGGAGCGTCTCCTCCGCCAGGTAATCCACGACGTCGGTGAGGTCTTCCCGCTCGTGATACACCCGCAACTGACGGTCTGCCCCCGTTCCCTCGTCCAGAATTTCATACACCGTCTTGAGCGCGTCCCTCGAGCCGAGGTCGTCCACGACGTCGTCCACGAACTGGAGAAGCTCACGCGCCAGCTCGCGCATCGGTATCTCGATGCCACGGCCAAAGTCCACCAGGTTGCCCTCTACTCCGTAGCGCATCGCCCGCCATCGGTTCTCATTGACGAAGGCGCGTGGGTAGATACGGAAACCGAGGTTCTGGGAGCGAAGGCGAGCCAGCTTGGCCACCAGCGACTGGAAGAGCGCGGCCAGCGCCACCGTTTCGTCCACCCGCGTCGGCATGTCACACACCCGAAATTCCAGGGTCTGGAAGGTCGGGTGCGGCCGGATGTCCCACCAGATCTTCTTGGGCTCGTCAATCGAGTTAGTGGCGATCAGCATCTCGACAAAACGCCGGTAGTCGTCCCAGGAGCTGAAGGTGTCGGGGATGCCGGAGCGCGGCATTCGGCCCCAGATCACCGAGCGATACGACTTAATACCGGTGTCGCGGCCTTCCCAAAACGGCGAATTGACGGACAGCGCCAGGATGTGCGGCAGGAAGTACCGGACCTCATTCATCAACTCGATCGCCAGGTCCCGGTCAGGGATGCCGACATGCACGTGGAGCCCGTAGACCGCGATAGAGCGCGCAATGTCCTGGAGATTGTTCTCCAGCTCGATGTACCGCTCGTGGGGCGTGATATCGAGCGACTCCCAGTCGGTAAACGGATGCGTTCCCGCCGCCACCAGCTTGCAGCCCGCGGCCTCCGCCAGCTCGGCAACACTCCGGCGGAGCGAGATGACCTCGTCTCTGGCCTCTGTCACGTCGCTGCAGATGGAGGTCCCCACCTCCACCATCGCCTGGAACATCTCCTGTTTGAGCTGCTCGCCCAGGACGTCCTTGCCGCTTTTCAAAATTTCGGAGACGGACGACCGCAGCGAGCGGGTCACCGGGTCGATGAGCTGGAATTCCTCTTCGATGCCGATCGTGTACTCCGCCATCTCAGACTCCTGTAATCAGGGTCGCGGTCGAGCTTCCCGTACCGGCGCTGACGTTGAGGAGCGCGTCGCTCGACGTCCGCGTCAAGACACCCCCCATTTCCCCGCGGAACATCAGGGGGTCAGTATCCACGAGCAGCGTTACGATCCGCACGCCGCCGTCCCACACCGGAAACTCCCCTTCGGCCACCGGAACGCGCTCTTGCACGACGTACGACTCCCCGCATGCCCATTCCACCGCCCGGCTCCACTCTTCAACATCGGTGTCCCAACCCAGCACCACGCCCCGTCCACCGTAGTCGTCGATGGGTTTGAGTGCCAGCCGGTCCTGGTTCTGCAGGACGAATCGCTCGAGATCGACCGTTGAGTCGCGATAGGTCGTCGGTCCCGACGTCATGATCCGGGTCCAGGGAATACTCCCCTCGACGATTTTGGCCTCCTCCACCGTCATCCCCAGGTCCAGCCGACCGTCGGACAGGAGCGCAAGGAGCGCCTTCTTGTGTAGTAGCTTCGACCGGGGTGAATTGACCATGCAGACCGCGCCGTCCCGGTACGCCTGCAGCAAGCCGTCAGCCTCCTGCGCCTTCTCCAGTAGCTCGTGCAGCAGCACCCGGCGGTAGATCAAATCAACCGGCTCACCGCCTACCGTCACTCTCCCGGCACGGTACTCTACGTTCCTCGGATCGGTAATGACGGTCGGAATACCGTGACCGCGGAGGAATGCGGCGATGAGCTCGAAGTCACGCCGGGTTATGACGTGCTCCCAGTCGATGATGGCCACGCGAGGTCTATGCTTCCCACCCCACTCGCGGTACGCCCAGATCAGGGTGTCCATGAGAGCGCCACGGGCCCCAAAGGCGGTCGCGCCGCGCTCCTCGCCCCACCGCTTCATGATCGGCAGGGAGAGGAAAATTTCGGCCAGGACGTCGACAAAAGCGATGCCGGCCGGGCTCTCGGCGTTGTACTCGATGAATTGCGGGTCGCCACCGAGCATGAACGAGTCGAGCCGCGAGGTCAGCGTGAAGCCCGTGTATCCTGGGTCCACGGACCAGATCTCCTGCTCCTGTTCGGTGGCCCCGATGGCGTGGAGCAGATCGGGCCGCCGCAGCAGAATTCCTCCGGCCCGCTCCATGAGCCCTGCAATCACGCGGCTGATACGCGCCAGCTCGTCACTTCGTTGCGCGCCCAGAAACCTAGGACGCATGACATTACAGAGAAGCCGATCCGCGACGATGAGCTGCTGGCGATACTGCGACCCCTGCAGATCGTCCCGGGTGGACGACGCCAGAGCGGGATCAGCCGTAAGGAGGGAGTTGTATGACTCGGCAAGCGTCGCTTCACCAAGATTCACGGCGCTAAGGACTGTACGGTCAGCCTGGCGGATCCTCATCTCCCTCGTCCCGTGCACCCATTATGCCCCTTCGAGCCGGAAATGGAGGCGCGCTACGGTGCAGGCTCTATGGGCTGACCGGGCTACTCAGACCGTAGAGCACGCCAAACTTGCGCTCCAGGTAGTCGAGGTACGGTCCGGTCGCCATCGGCCCACCAGTGGCTCGCCGAACCAGATCCTGGGGGTCGAACCGGCGGCCGTGGCGATAGATATTCTCCTCGAGCCACCCTCGGAGCGTCGCAAATTCACCGGTGGCGATCTCCTCGTCAATTTCCGGATGCTCTTCCCGTGCCCGGTTGAAGAACTGGACAGACAGCACGTTGCCCAGTGCGTAGGTGGGAAAGTACCCGATTAGACCACTCGCCCAGTGGGTGTCCTGCAAGATGCCAAGGCTGTTGTCGGGAGGGCGGATACCGAGATAGTCCTCCATCTTGTCGTTCCAGACTCTCGCCGCGTCCGCTACCGGAATCTCGCCCGACAGCAATCCCTGCTCC
>JAICWV010000105.1 GCA_025966365.1 Chloroflexota bacterium
CAAAGTCGGGATAGCCGCTGCGGGGGCACTTGCACGTGAATTCCGGATAGCTCATCTCCACCGTGTACTCGCGATGCGGCGCCGGGTTGGGCAACGCCTCGAGCGTCGCCTCCGCGATCTGCGCTTCTCCGTAGCGCTCTAGGTCCGTAATCACACCGTCTCCTTCCCTATCAAGATACAGGAACAACCAACACCTGGCGCTGCCGTGCCATGGCCCGTACATTGAGACAGTACGCGGTGATGTCAAGCAAGGAGAAGCCCGCTTGCCAGACGATGAGGTCTTCCTAGCCGAACTCAGAGATTTGGTCAAGACATTCGTGCACGAGCGCGGCTGGGATCAATTCCACACGCCCAAGGACCTTGCCGCTGCAATTTCAATCGAGTCGGCAGAGCTTCTCGAAGTCTTCCTCTGGAAGCAAGAAGTGACCAGTGATGACCTTCCGGGCGTACGGGAGGAGCTAGCGGACATACTTATTTTCTGCTTAAGCCTCGCAAACCGGCTCAACCTCGATGTCTCAGACGCGGTCCTTGCCAAGCTGACAGCCCACGCTGCCAAATACCCGGCGGAGACCGTCAAGGGGAAGTCTCACAAATACACTCACTACTCGTAGGGCTCCCAGGCATGAAGATATTTGTAGCTAACACGGATATTCGCTGGTACCGCTTCCTATCTGATAGAGATCAGACTTCTGAAGTGAACTTCTGGCGTCCGCGTGGAGGCACTGCGTCCTTCCGGGCGATCAGCCCAGGTGAGTTGCTCTTCTTCCGTCTCGGAAAACCTGTGAACAAAATTGCCGGGTTTGGACTCTACTGGCACCACTCGGTCATCCCGTTGCACATGGCCTGGGATACATTCGGAGAAGCGAACGGAGCGGCAACCCGCCAGGAGCTGGTAGCCCTGATCGCGAAGCACCGGGGCGAACCCGTAGGCGCTGCTGGCAGCTTGACCTGGCAGATCGGATGCACCATCCTGGTCGACGTGCACTACTATCCTGAGCACGCGTGGCTTGAGTTCCGCTTTCCACCAGGACTCGTTCAGGGGAAGTCGCTTGACGTCGACAGCGCTGACGGCGCTTACATTTGGGATCACATGAACCGGGTGCTGGAGACCGAGGGCATCATCGCCGAAGCACACCAGATTCTCCACGGTGGATTCCAACCAATCAGGGAGACAGAAGCGTCCTATAGTGAGGGGCGACGTAAGGAACGAGAGGGTCAGGGCGCTTTTCGCATCATGGTCCTTGATGCCTACGGTCGACGCTGCTGCGTAACGGGCGAACGAACTCTTCCAGTGCTCCAGGCGGCACACATTCAGCCCTACGTCTCGCCGGTCAGCAATCACGTGCAGAACGGCATTCCGCTGCGAGAGGACATCCACACGCTGTTTGACGAGGGCTACGTAGCTGTGGACGAAAAATATACGTTTGTTGTGAGCAAGCGACTGCGGGAGGAATTCGAGAACGGTCGCGAGTACTACAAGCTCCAAGGGAGGGAGATATTGCTGCCGGAGCAATCTCGCTTAGCCCCAAGCAAAGACGCAATCCGCTGGCACCTGGCCAATATCTTCGTTGGTTGACGCTTCGCTCAACTTAGACACGTGGTAACGAAGTCATCCCGCGGGAGCGGGACGAGCTGACCGGTCGCCACCTGATATGCCGATCGATTGGAGTTCGTCAATCAACTGCTGGAGGCGAAACACCGACTCCGTATCCCCGTAGGCGTAAGCAATAACCTGTGCCTTCTCCAATGCTTCTATATCGTCCGCGATCACTACTTCCCCTCCGTCGCTTGTTAGACCAGAAATCTTCCCCTCCGGCGACTATCATTCTGCCGCGATAGTCGTCTGCCACATCCCCACCAACGAGCTAGCCGAGTTTGTCACAAGTTAGAGCCTTGACCCGTTTTGGTCACGTAGAGCTAGCACAACCGCTACCAGGCTCATCCACCACATTGCGAATGGTGAGCCTGACAATCTGTACGAGGAAGGGACCCATGAATCGCACCATGATGATGTCACTGGCGCTGGCTGCCTCAATGCTGCAGGCGATCGTGCCCATGAACGCGCACGCTGCCTCCGGGGCCTGTCCCAAACCGAAGAAGCACTCGCTGCCCAAAGCCTCCAATGGGCTGAACGTCGTCTTCAGCTTCGGCCTGACCGGAGGCAACATCCGTCCCTGGAACGTGAGCATCGCACTGGACGGTGCCGTTCACGCCAGCGGACTCTCCACAGCTGTCACCCAGGTGCCGGATGCCAGGAACACCCTGAAAGCACTTCTTGCCCTCGCCGACGCCCAGGGGTTCTTCTCCATGAAGAGCCAGACCTCGTGCTCCAACCCGCTGCCAAATCCCGATACCGGCTCGCACAATATCGCCATCACCACCTCCACCGGCACCAAACGGGTCAGCGTCTTCGGGTCTTGCAGGGGAAAGTTCGACGGCCTGTACGACCTGCTAACGGCAGCAGTAGGAGCCGGCCGCTAAGTCCTCTCACGCAGCACGGCTGCCACCGCAGCGTGCCCCGCATCATCGGCCAGCTGCATCGCCGTCTTTCCCGACTCCGTCGTCGTCTCCGGCCAGGCTCCTCGCTCAAGAAGGAGCCGCGTGATGCCGGGATCACCGATCAGCGCGGCCTCATGCAGCGGTGTGAAGCTGTGGGATTGCCGCGCGTTCACGTCGGAGCCTGCATCGAGAAGCATGGTTACGATCTCCGCATGACTGCCCGGCAACGAGGCGTGAAGCGGAATGTTAGCCTGGTCGTTGCGCGACACCGCTCCCACATCGGAGCCGGCGTCAATCAGCAGACGGACCGCCTCGACATGCCCGAAAAAGGCGGCAAGGTGCAGCGCCGTCCAACCGTCAGTGCTGATGGCGCGGACCAATCCCTGGTCCGAGTGTAGGAGGCTCCGAAGCCGCTCCGTTTTCCCCAACATAGCCGCGGCGAAGACGTCAATCTCCGCTCCGCCATCACACAGCATCTCGGCGATCTCGGGCTCGTTGTAGTACATGGCAAGCGCCACCGTCGGAATCCCGTCATCAGTCTGCACGTCGATCAGCCCCGGATCAGCGGCCAGCGCCACCTCGACCTTCTCTCGCTCGCCAGCCTTGATCGCCTGGAAGAATGCAGCGCGCCCGTCCACAATACACCCCTGTTTGTAGTTAGCTTGGCTAAGTACAGTATAGTCGGGTGTGAGCGACAACGCAAGCGGTGATGCAATCGTGGATACGGCCGACCGGCTGCACTCGGCCGCCATTCACCTGCTGCGCCGCGTTGCTCGTCATGACGCGCAGTCCGGACTCAGCTCTGCTCGCCTGTCGGCGCTCTCCGTGATCGTCTACGGCGGACCGGTCACCATCGGCGAGCTGGCCCGGGCCGAGCAGGTCACTCTGCCCACCATCAGCCGTCTCGCCCAGGGTATGGAACGGGATGGTCTGGTGGAGCGCGAAGGCGACGATGCCGATCGTCGCGTGGTCCACCTCCGCGCGACAGAGCGCGGCAAATGCATCCTCCGCGACGCGCGGTCCCGCCGCGTGCACGATCTGGCCGATCTTCTGGCCGTCCTCCCCGCCGAGGACCGGGCAACACTGCAGCGCGCCGCGGAAATCCTCGACGGTTTATCGCTCGGCTGAAAGCGCCGGAGGGACGCGCCAGCTGATCGGCACCGCATCTCGCTCCACGTCGACGACCACCCGCTCCATGGAAACGCTCCGGACCGCCGCCACCGGCACCCAGAGCGGCGGTGTCAGGATGCCCAGGTTGATCCGGCCCGGCCGCACGACCAGGTATTCCGCTTTGCGCTCAGGCCCGTGGAGCCCGGTGGCATAGTGCTGCGCAGCCGACTGCTCTTCCGGCCCGGTGTTCCCGAAGGCGATGGTCGGGACCGGGCCCATTTCCTCGCCCAGCTGCCGCGGTGCCAGGTGCTCGGTGGGGGACACCCGTGCCCCTTCCTCGTGGACCAGCTCGGGGTTCCCCTCCACTGCCGATGCGGACGATCCGGTCTCCTCCGCGCCGGCACCGATCGAGCGCTCTCTCCGGCCCCACAGAACGCGCGTCACCGTACCGATGTACTGCTCCTGGTCGGCTGTGAAGACATCCATGCCCCGCCGATACGTCGGCATCGGGCTACCGATCCGTCATCTCGAAGTAGTCTTCCGGACGCTCGGCCGACTTTCTGCCCGCGAAGATCATCAGCATGCGCAGACTGTAGCTCCCGCTGAGCGCCAGGAGCGAGGTGAGGATACGTGTGCGCAGCGACCACTGCTTGCCGCGTACAGCGCCACTCAGCACGATGAGCGGCGTGACCATCCCCAGCCCCACCGTCCAGGGCCAGAAGATCAACCCCAGGGGCGGTGCGGTAAGCGGGCGGCCGAGCTTCCCGAGACGAGCCAGACCCAGCATCAACAGAGTTAGCTCCGCCGTCACAGCAACGGTCCCGGCCCGGGCCAGCCGCAGGCCGGTCTTCTCCTCTCCACCGGTTATGCCGAGAATCAACGAAAGCGCAGCCACGGTGCTCGAGAAGGCCGAGGCAACAAAGGTGGGACCCAGCAGGTAGGTGCTGCGCGCCCAGAGCGGCACGTTGGTTATGGCCAGTAGCACGCCGGTGTAGCCGCAGACGAAGATGGCGAACGGCATTCCCAGGATCGCGGCAATGCGGCTCAGGAGCGGCATTGTCGGTCTACCCCTCAGATCGGACAGGATCTGGAGACCGGCCGCGATCCCGGAGAACAGGCTGAGTCCCGTAAGCGCCCACGAGCCCAGCGACATGGGGGAACGAAGCTTGACGATGCGCAGCATATTGAGGAAGCGCTCGGGCCGGCCCAGATCCAGAATCAGCAGGGGAGGCGACGGCAGAATCGCCGCCAGCGAGAGATAGCGCGCCGCCCGGACCAGGGCGCGGTCGTGGCTGAAGAATTCCGCGATGGTCCCCACCACAAACCCCCCGCCGGCCAGAGCCCCGAAGAAGAAGTACGTGATGACCAGCCAGCGCCAGTGCGGCGCCTTGACCACCGGCAGGCCGTAGTAGCTGCCCTGGACAGCATCTGACGTTGTGCGTTGTGAGTTATGAGTTATGAGCTCTCCATTCTCAGCTGGATGAGCCGGGGTAGTGGCACGGTCGCTCATTCTCACCTCCTCCGCTTAAAAACCAACCCAAAAATTCACAACTCAGAACCCACAACTCATGACTTTTTGAATGCCCAGGCGGTGGCCGCGGTGAGGGCCAGGGCGGTGGCGGCCATGGCGGCAACGGCACCGAAGGTCCGATCTTGCGGCAGGGAGGGATGGGCGGGCAGGTTGTATCTGGCGCTGTCGTCGAGCAGGATGAACTGGGCGCCGAGATTGCCGATGCCGCCACCGGCGCCCGCCTCCTCGTTGCCATAGAGATAGGCAGGAAGTCCCTTGTCGCGTAAGTCGTCCACGCGCCGCTCTGCCCGCTCCTGCAGCTCGATCACATCCCCAAAGATGATGGAATCGGTCGGGCAGGCCTTGGCGCAGGCCGGCTCCAGTCCGTCCGACAGCCGGTCATAACAAAGGGTGCACTTGTGCGCCTTGCCGTCGGCGGCCGATCCCTCAACATTCAGGTCCACCACCCCGTAGGGACACGCGGGGACACAGTACCCGCAGCCGTTGCACACATCCTGCTGGATGACCACGGTGTTGAACTCGGTGCGAATGATGGCGCCGGTGGGACACGCCTCCAGACAGCCCGCATGCTGGCAGTGCTTGCAGACGTCGCTCATCATCAGCCAGTTCGTCTGCCCCCCGGCCCCGCCCGCACCCGGCACCTCGGCAAACGTCACATGCCGCCAGGTCGTCGCGCCCAACTTTCGGGTGTTGTCGTAGCTGGTGCCGAACCAGTCGAGGTCATCCAGCGGAAGCTGATTCCACTGCTTACACGCCACCTCGCAGGCTTTGCAACCGATGCACAGCGAGGTGTCGGTGAGGAAACCCTTGGCCGTGGGGGATGAGCTATGAGGTGTGAGGGTTATGGTTTCAGTCATTTATACCTCGCCCGAGACGGGTGCTCTGACGTAGGGCAGGGCTGTAGCCCGGAATGGCCAGGCGAGGTGCGTTTCCTCCGTGCGAGTGGCCCAACGCCGGCCAAAGAGGAAGCGTCCTGCATCTCTGATTCCTCACAACTCCCTCCGAAGTCTCCCCTTGCGGACATTGCAGGTGAAGGCCTTGGCCTCTTCGATGCTCACGTTGGGCTCGGCCACTATGGAGACCAGATCATTGGCGGCATCCCCTTTCACCAGTCCGCTGTAGCCCCAGTGATAGGGGAGGCCGACCGTCTCCACCTCTTTGCCGCGGACACGATGCGCGTGCATGCGCTCGGTCACCAGGGCGCGTGCCTCGATCTCATTGCGCGGTGTGCTGATGACCACCCAATCGCCGTTGTCGACACCAACCCGGGCGGCGAGACGTGGTGAGATCTCGGCAAAGAAGCTCGGCTGTAACTCCGCCAGCCAGGGAACCCAGCGGCTCATGCCACCGGCGGTGTGATGCTCGGTTAGCCGGTAGGTCGTGATGGCATAGGGGAAGTTCGGGTCCTGCTGCCGCGCCAGCCGATTACCCCGCCGCGGCCAGTACTTGGCTACCGGGTTCGTTTTCTGCGCATAGAGGGGATTCTCTACCGGCGATTCCAGCGGCTCGTAGTGCGTCGGCAGCGGACCGTCACGGAGACCGGACGGTGTAAAGAGCCATCCCTTGCCATCGCTCATCATGATGAACGGATCGGCACCGGACAGCGCATCCATGCCCTCGGCGTCCTCTTTGACCGGTACATTCGGCGCCTTGTCCACCGGGAAGTCGGGAGTATCGTGTCCGGTCCACTTTCCTTCCGCCTCATCCCACCAGATGAGCTTCTTCCGCTCCGACCACGGCCTCCCCTCCGGATCGGCCGAGGCGCGGTTGTAGAGAATGCGCCGATTGGAGGGCCAGGCAAATCCCCAGCCCAGCGAATACTGCTCGTCGCTCACCCGGCTGCGGGCAAGGTTCTTTCCTTCCTCGGGATAGACGCCGCTGTAAATCCAGCAGCCACAGGCGGTGCTGCCGTCGTCCCTGGCCGCCGCGTATCCGGGAAGCTGCTTGCGATCGGCAACGGTGTAGCCGTTTATCTCCTTGAGAATCTCCTCCACCACGGGCTCGCCCCGCTCGTCCAGCGGATAATCCCAATCAAGCGACTGGAGCTGCCGGGCCTGCGGTGTATCCTCCCCCGCATACATCTCTCGAAGGCGGCGGCCCAGGTGATAGATGAACCAGGGCTCGCCGGTGGCATCACCGGGCGGTTCCACTGTCCTGTCATGCCACTGAATAAGACGCTGAGTATTGGTCGACGTGCCATCCTTTTCCGGGGCCACGGCCGCGGGCATGAGAAAGACCTCGGTCTTGATGTCCGCCGTCTTGAGCCTCCCGCTCTTCACCTCGGGAGAGTCGCGCCAGAAAGTAGCCGACTCGATCTCAAAGAGATCGCGAACCACCAGCCAATCGAGATGTGCCAGCGCCTCGCGCATAAACCCGGCATCCACATTCCCCACGGCGGGATTCTGGCCCATCAGGAACAACCCCTTGACCGCCCCTGCCCTGGCAGCAAGGAACAGAGGGAAGGTGGAGTAGTCGCCGGAGAGCTTGGGCAGGAGATCGTAGCAGAAGTCGTTCTCCGGGTTGGCGTTCTCGCCGTAATAGGCCTTGAGCAGGGACACCATGTAGCGAGGCAGGTTGTGCCACCATCCCGTTTTGGGCGTCTCGGTCTCGATGTAGTCGTGGAGGGTTTCGTGCTTGTCGAAGGTGTTGGGCATGGCCAGGTAGCCGGGCAGAAGGTCGTAGAGGGTGGGGATGTCGGTCGAGCCCTGAATGCTCGCGTGGCCGCGGAGCGCCATGATGCCGCCGCCGGGGCGGCCGATGTTCCCCATGAGGAGCTGCAGGAGGGCGCAGGCGCCGATGATCTGCGGTCCGGTGGTGTGCTGGGTCCACCCCACCGCGTAGCACCAGGCGGTGGTTCGCTCCCGCCCGGAGTTCCTGGAGATGGCCTCGGCGACGGCCAGGAACTCCTCTTGCGGCACCCCGCATAACTCTTCCACCAGCTCCGGTGTATAGCGGGACACATGCCGGCGCAGGATCTGAAAGACGCAGTTCGGGTCCTGCATCGTGGGGTCGGAGGGCGGAGGCCACTTCCCTTCCAGATTCCCCACCCGCTGCGCGTAGGACATGCTGCTGAGCTGCTCATGCATCGGTGGGGATGGCGGTTCCGTCTGCCCCTGATACTGCCAGCTGCTGTTGTCGTACCTGCCCTCCTCGGGTATGAGACCGGAGAAGACACCGTCAAGGTCCTCGACGTCCTGAAATTCGGGATTGATGAGCGTCGTGGCATTGGTGTACGCCTGCACGTACTCCTTGAAGTACGTCTCGTTTTCGATCGCGTAGCGGATCAGGCCGTTGAGAAAGACGATGTCCGAGCCCGGACGAATGCGCACGAAACGGTCGGCCAGGGCGGAAGTACGGGAGAAGCGTGGGTCAACATGGATGATGGTGGCACCGCGCTCCCGCGCCTTCATCACGTAGCGGAAGCAGACTGGGTGATTCTCGGCCATGTTGGAACCCATGATGACGATGCAATCAGCGTTGCCGAGGTCGTTCTCCGCCGTGGTTGCGCCGCCGCGGCCGAGTCTCGCGCCCAGACCGGGCACCGTGGAGCTATGTCATATACGGGCCTGGTTCTCGACGTAGACCATCCCCAGCCCGGCCGTGAAGAGCTTCTTGATGACGTAATTTTCTTCGTTGTCGAGGGTGGCCCCGCCCAGGTGGGCGATGCCGGTGGTGCGGTTGACCGTCTTGCCATCGGGTGTCTGGTGGACGAAGGTCCTGTCCCGGGTCTCTTTCGTCAGCTGGGCAATGCGCTCCATGGCCCAATCCAGCGATACATCTTCCCAGTGGTCCGATCCCGGAGCACGATACTTCACCGTGGTCAGGCGGTTCGGGTTGACCACCAGCCCGTAGGTTGCTGCTCCTTTCGGGCAGAGAGTTCCCCCGTTGATGAAGCTCTCGTAGTTGCCCTCGATGCTGAGCACCGTCCCGTCCCTGTGATAGACCAGCTGCGAGCAGCCGACAGCGCAGTAGGGACAGACCGATACACCGACCTCCGCGCCTTCCAGCCGGGACTGGATCCGCAGGGTGTTGGGGCTAAGGGGTCGTTCGGGAACGATCCCAACGTGGCTCCGAATGATGTCGCCAAGAGAGCGTTTCTTGCTCAGCATTTCTACCTCGCCCCTGTCCTGGACCCACTCACCCTATAGTGTTAAGCGCTCCGGCGCCGAATAGACGTTGAAGCGCCCCTCCCGCAAGAACCCGACCAGCGTCATGCCTCGGTCCCGAGCGAGATCGACGGCCAGGCTGGTGGGAGCGGAGACTGCCGCCACCAGCGGTATCCCCGCCATCAGCGCCTTCTGGACGACCTCGAAGGATACGCGGCCGCTGACCAATAGGAATCGGTCGGAGAGGGGCAGCCCGCCGGAACGAAAGGCGTGCCCGATGACCTTATCGACGGCATTGTGCCGGCCAACGTCCTCACGCAGCACAAGCAGGTCGCCCCTGCCGGTGAAGAGCCCGGCGGCATGCAGGCCGCCGGTGCGGTCGAACACCCGCTGGGCCCGCCGTAGCTCGCCGCTGGAGCGGTGCAGCACCTCCGGCGACAGCACGAGAGAAGACGCGAGCGCCGGGCACTCCTGCCGGACGGCGTCGATGCTCGCCGTGCCGCAGATGCCACAACTCGAGGTCACAAAGAAATTTCGTTGCCAACGCGAGGGATCGACCGACCTCGGGTCCCTGGGATTCACATTGACGATGTTCATGGCCGAATCGGTGTCGTCGGTCCCGCAGTGGTGAATGGAGGCGACGTCCTCCTGCGATCGGACGATCCCCTCGGTCAGCAGGAACCCTGCGGCGAGGTCGAGGTCGTCGCCGGGGGTGCGCATGGTCACGGAGACCGAGTAGCCGCCCAGTCGGATCTCCAACGGTTCCTCGAGGGCGAGGACGTCTTCACGCTCGATTACCTCACCGCCCGAAACGGTGAGGACTGTCTCCTCTTCGTCTGCTGTTCTCTGCGTGCTGTCCGCCGTCACCATGGTGGTAGTAGAGAGGTCAGTAGCATGGAATGGTTAGCGCCGGCCTCACGTGCTCCCATCGGGAGTGACTGGATAACCCGACTCGACAATGCCGCGCCTGATGGCCTCGGCATGACCGAAGGCAGGATCGTACTCAACGCTGACAGTCCGAGCCACGGCATCTATGGTCACACCGGCAACGCCGTTCATTCCGATAAGCGCGTTCTCGAGATCCAGGCAGTCCTTCATGCTTTCGAGTGATGGAACACTCAGCTCGACCGTATCCACGCGCCCTCCCCTATCTTTCACTATAGTCCCCAACCTGCACTGCCCCGGAATGGGGGAGCGCATCCGGTGTGGCACGAGGGTTGCTGAGATATCTCACCAATAGCGATTCACTCAGCAAGGGGATGGGATCATGAAAGACGCTGCAATGTTACTGATGCGGCTCACGCTGGGAACAATGCTGGCCGCGCACGGCGCCCAGAAGCTCTTTGGGTGGTTTGGAGGAGGCGGCTTGAAGGGCACGACCGGGATGATGGAGAACCTGGGGATCAATCCCCCGCGGATGTGGGGAACGACGGCCGCGCTCGGCGAGTTTGGAGGCGGCATCCTGACCGGGCTCGGCTTCCTCTGGCCGCTCGGCCCGCTGAACATCATGGCAGCCATGTCGGTCGCCATTCGTCGCGTCCACTGGAAGCTGCCGGTCTTCGTGGGCCAGGGTGGGGCCGAGCTTGCCGCAACCAACCTTTCCGCCGCGGCTCTCCTTGCCGTCATCGGACCGGGGAAGTATTCGGCCGACCGGCTGCTGGGCATTCGGATACCGGGCCCGGTCCGGGTGGTTATGGCGCTGATGACTGCTGGAGCGGTCTACGTGGCACTGCGCCGTCCGGAGATCGCCCAACAGATGATGGACACCGCGACCAGGGCGACCCGCACCGTTGCTCCCACCGATCAGCCCGATCTGGAAGTGGAGACCCGGCCGCGAAAGGCGGAGCCCGCGCGGATCTGAGCGCCTCGATCCAGGGAAACCGCTCTCTTACACCGGGGCCGCAGCTTCGCAGATACGCACGAACTCTTCCGGCTTGAGACTCGCGCCGCCGACCAGGGCGCCGTCGATACCCTCCTGTGCCATCAGCTCGGCTGCGTTGGCGGCGGTCACGCTGCCGCCATACTGAATGCGCGTGGCCTGCGCGATGTCGTCCCCGTAGAGATCGGCCAGGACCGAGCGCACGAACTCATGTGCTTCGCGGGCTTGCTCGGCAGTTGCCGTATCTCCGGTTCCGATGGCCCAGCAGGGCTCGTAAGCAATCACGATTCGGTCCATGGCATCGGCGGATACATCCTGTAACGACTCCGTCAGCTGCGCTCGCAGGACATCCTCAGTGCGCCCCGCGTTTCGCTCCTCGCGCGTCTCGCCCACGGCGAGAATGGTCTGGAGGTCGTTCCGCAGGGCGGCATGGAGTTTTTTGTTCACGACCGCGCTGCTCTCACCCAGCTCGTGGCGCCGCTCCGAGTGCCCGACGATCACCCAGCGGCAGCCCACGGCGCGCAGCATGGGCCCGGACACCTCGCCGGTGTAGGCGCCCTTGTCTTCCCAGAAGAGATCCTGGGCCCCCAGCTGCAGAGCGCTGCCGTCGATGACCTGATCCACCGCCTGGAGGTTGGGGAATGGCGGAAAAAGAACAACCTCGATATCGCCGGGATCCCCCAGCCGCCGCACGATCGACTCCGCCAGGTCAATCGCCTCGTAGAGCGTCGTGTTCATCTTCCAGTTGCCGCCCACGATAGGGCGGAGTTCATTGCCTTCCGTCATACGATCTTCGACACTCCTTCGCTCAACGCTACCATCGGCTGACGCGGTCGGGATACATGCTTCACCCTACATGCCCTACAATGCGCTGTGCGAAAGACATCGGTGTATTTGACGGATGCAGAGGCTGAAGCTCTGAAAGAGGCAGCGGCCAGAACGGGACGTTCCCAGGCGGATCTCATCAGGGATGGGATCTCGCAGGTTGTCAATCAGGCAGGCATCGGGCGGCGCCATTTTCACAGCCTGGGAATAGCTCACGGCGGAGCACCATACGAGCCATGGGACCCGGACCGATTGTATGAGCGAGTGATGGGTCACGAGTAGTGGCGCTCATCGTGGACGCGGGTCCAATGGTGGCATTGATTGATGCCGACGAGCCGCGTCACGACGTGGTGACGAACATACTTCTGACAGACCCTGAGCTGCTCGTGACCACCGAACTCGTTGTTGCCGAGGCTGACTATCTCGTGCTTGCCCGCTTCGGGGTGCACGTCGAGCTGGCATTTCTGCGTGACCTGGTCAACGGCATGTATCGGGTGGAATGTCTCAGCCAGGACGAACTTCGAGGTGCGCGATCCCTGATCGAATACTACAGCGATCTACGACTTGGACTTGCCGACGCGTCGCTTGTGATCCTGGCGGAGCGCTTTCATACAGATCGCCTACTGACATTCGACGAGCGAGCATTCCGAACGGTAACACCCGTCCAGGGAGGCGCCTTTACGATCCTCCCTG
>JAICWV010000070.1 GCA_025966365.1 Chloroflexota bacterium
CTGTCGCAGGGTGCGGAGGCTGCGCACCGCGTCGGCAGTTGAAGTGCGAAGCGGCATCAAACCCGCGTATCGGTCGAGGATGTCAAGCTGGCGGTCGGTCTTCAGCACCGACAGGTGCTCTGACTGGCCGTGAATATCGACGAGGGAGGCGCCGATCTGTGACAGTACGGACGCCGGGACCGCCCGGCCGTTCAGCCGCGCCGTCGCTCGCCCGCCCGCGTTGATTTCGCGCCGGAAGATGAGCGTGGGCTCGTCCGCGGCGCCGTACTCGCCCAACAGGTCTGCCAGCGCCTGGTGCTCCTCCTCGGTCAACTCGAAGATGGCCTCGACCGCCGCCGTCCGGGCTCCGCTGCGGACGACTTCGGACGGTGCCCGCGCTCCAAGTGCCGCTTGCAGCGCATCGATGATGATGGACTTGCCCGCCCCCGTCTCCCCGGTCAGAACCGTGAATCCGGGATCGAGGCGCAGCGTGAGCCTGTCGATGATGGCGAAGTCTTCGACGGTGAGCTCGGTCAGCATGGCGTTCAGGACAGGCGGGCGGCGATGGCGGCATAGAAGTAGCTTTGCGGACCAAGGCGCGCGAAATGGGCTTTGTGTCGGCTCCGTCTGACCTCCACCGGTTGATGCGGCTGGAGAGGTCGCTCGTCAACCCCGTCAACAGTGAGAACGCCGGGGCGATCCCCCGTCAGTGACAATGTCGCCGTGGTGCTCCCGGGCACGATCATCGAGCGTCCGATGTGGAGGTGCGGAGCGACCGGAGTGAGCATGAAATCGGTTGATTCTGGGTAGAGGATGGGCCCACCTGCGGCCAGAGAATAGGCCGTGGAGCCGGTGGCGGTGACCACCAGGACGCCATCGGCAGTGTAGTCCAGGAAGGCGCCTCCGTCGAGCTGGGTGTGGACGTGAACGGCGCGAGGAGAGGGCCCGCGGGCCACACCCACCTCGTTGAGCGAGAGGAAATGTTGGTCGTTCCCGTCATCTGTCAGCACAACCGCCAGCATGGTACGCCGCTCGATCCAGAAATCGCCCCCGGCAATTGCGTTCACCTTCTCGTGCATGGCCTGCGGGGTCAGCGCCGCCAGGAAGCCGATCCGCCCCAGATTGACCCCGAGCACGGGTGTCTCGCATGGCGCAAGCATCCGGGCGACGCGGATAATCGTGCCATCTCCCCCCATGGCGGCCACCAGGTCAGCGCTGGCGCCGAGATCGGGCGATACGTCCTCGGCCCACGCATTTGCCAGCAGCGTTTCCACCCCGCGCGCGCTCAGTGCGCCGGCAAGCCATTCCGCTTCCACGATAGCTTGCGGCCGCCGTGGATGGTACAGGATGACAACACGCTTTAGCACTGGCTCCTCGGAGGTCAAAGCAGGCGGACATGTCGGTCGCCGCACACTGCTCAGTGTACCGGAGAAGAGGGAGCCTCCTGCTCCAGCACGCGCGCAACCGCGGCGTCCAGATCGACAGAACTCGCCTCACCGCGCCGCAGGTGCGCAAGAAATTCGACGTTCCCCGCGGGACCGTGAATTGGCGACCGCTCCAACCCGAGAACGCTCCAGCCGTTCGCCCGTGTCCATTCCAGCACCCCGTACAGGACCTCCGCCCATACTGCCGGACTTCGCACCACGCCCTTCTTGCCCACCTGCGCTCGCCCGGCTTCGAACTGAGGTTTGATGAGCACGACAGCGTCTCCATGGGGGTCGAGCAGGCGCGCCACCGGCGGGAGTACCTGCCGAAGCGAGATAAATGAGGTATCGGCCACGGCCAGCTGTACCGGCTCCGGCAATTCCTCAAGATGACGAATATTGGTGCGCTCCATGACCACCACTCGCTCATCGTTCCTGAGCGGCCAGGCAAGCTGACCGTAGCCCACGTCAACGGCGTACACGCGGGTAGCTCCCTGGCGGAGGAGCACATCGGTAAACCCGCCGGTCGAGGCGCCGATGTCGGCCGCCACACGCCCCTCCACCGGCACGTCGAATCGGTCGAGCGCGTGCTTGAGCTTCAAACCGCCCCGGCTGACGTAGGGCATCGGCTCGCGCACCAGCTCGACGCGGGCATCCTCCTCGACCGGCGTTCCCGCCCTGGTCACGACCACACCGTTCACGGCGATGGCCCCGCCGCCTATGAGCGCCTGGGCGCGGGCGCGCGACTCCGCCAGTCCTCGCTCGACGACGGCGGCGTCCAGCCGGGGCCGCGCCGACTTGCCCTTCATGCCCGTCTCCGACGGAGACTACCGCTATCCCGCTTCGCGAGCATCCACCATACCGGGTGCGAGATCCACGGTCTCGATGGGAGGATACGTGCCGAACATGCCCGCGGCCCGCTCCGCAAACGATGCGGCCGGGCCGGTGACCAGAAACCGGTGGCTGGCCGCACGGCCAGACTGCAGGGCACGCTCTTCCAGGAGGCGCCCAACCTCCCGCGCGGTGGTCGTCGCGGAATCCAGAATGGTGATACCTGGCCCCGCCGCCACATCAAAGAGATGCCGGAGAAGCGGAAAGTGCGTGCAACCCAGGATGAGAGTGTCCATCTCGGCGGCACGCATGTCTGCCATGATCGGCTCCAGACTCTCCAGGATCTCTGCCTCATCAGCATTCCCGCTTTCAATCACCGGGACCAGCCAGGAGGCCGGCCGCTCGATCACCATGGCATCGGCGCGGCAGCGCAAGATCGCATGGGTATATGCGCCGCTGGCCACGGTACCGTCGGTGGCAATAACCCCAATCCTCCCGTTTCGGGAGAGACGAACGGCTTCTGCCGCTCCCGGGTCCACGACTCCGACCACGGGAAACGGGAAACGGTCGCGCATAATCGGATAGGCGGCTGCCGTGGCCGTGTTGCAGGCAACCACGAGGAGCTTGATGTCCTCGGCGGCCAGATAGTCGGCTACTTCGACGGCAAATTCCCGTACCTGGGACTGCGGCCGCGGCCCGTAGGGACATCGGGCAAGATCGCCCAGATAGACGGTCGACTCGGCCGGTAGAGTTTCCTGGAGGGTGAGAAGGACTGTCAGTCCGCCGACGCCGGAGTCGAAGACGCCGATCGGCCGGCTATCCGGCACGGGTCGTTCCTTCAGTGAGCGTGCGCCGGTAACGGCCGATCAGGTCGCGGTAGCGGATCATCAGCAGCTCTCCCAGCATGTTGAGGGTGTCGGCGCCCGCGCGTACCCGAGTATCGTCGTTGAAGTGCCACTCAATCCCCAGCTCGGAGATGCGGTAGCCGTACTTCCGCGCCAGGTAGAGAAGCTCCACGTCGAAGCCGAAGCCGGTGATCATCTGCCGGTCGAACAATTCGTCGGCGGCCTGGCGGCTAAACGCTTTGAAGCCGCACTGGGTATCTTCCACGCCGGGAACGGCCAGAAGCCGGACCAAGGCATTAAACACGCGCCCCATGAGGTGCCTGTAGCTGGGCTCGTTGTAGCGCGTAGCACCGGGTGCTTCCCGGGACCCGGCAACGATGTCGGTGTGCTTCATGGCCGCGACGAACCGCGCCAGGTTTTCCGGCGGCATAGACAGATCCGCATCGCACAGGAAGACGATTTCTCCGGTGCTGCGCAGGGCGCCGAAGCGAGAGGCAACTCCCTTTCCCCGCTGGCGAAGCGTCACCAGATCGAGATTCGGGATGCGGTTAGCCGCCTCGCGCACGATATCCTCGGTCCCATCCGTGCTGCCGTTGCTGACCACGATGATCTCCCAGGTGTAGTCCTGGCATGAGAGGTACTGGTGAAGCCGTTCCAGCGTGGACGGAAGCCGCCCGGCCTCGTTGAGGGCAGGAATGACAATGGAGAGGAACGTCGGGGAAGAAGATTGACCTGACAAAGTGCGCCAATTATAGGCGACAGAGAAACGTATACTCACACCGTATGGACACGCTCTGGGCGCCGTGGCGGATGCCGTACATCCTGGAAACCGAGCCGGTTCCCGGATGCCTCTTCTGTCACCATGCCCGCGATGACGAGGACGAGCGAAACCTGATCGTCCATCGAGGCGATCTCGGCTTCGTCATGATGAATCTATACCCGTACAATTCCGGGCACGTCATGGTCGTGCCGTACCAGCACACCGGCGATTTTGCCGCCCTGGAGCCGGAGGTCGCCTCCGGTCTGATCGCCCTCTCCCAACTGACGGTACGCGCTCTCGGCGAAACGCTCCATCCGGATGGCTTCAACATGGGGATCAATCAGGGCAAGGTGGCTGGTGCGGGCATTGCCGACCACATCCATCTGCATGTCGTCCCGCGCTGGAACGGCGATACCAACTTCATGCCCGTCCTGGCCGACGCCAAGGTCATGCCGGAGCTGCTGTCCGCCACCGCCGTCAGGCTTCGTCCGACCTTCCAGCGCCTATCCTCGACGTGATCACACGGCGCAGGCTCATCGCCGCCATCTTCGTCGTGTGGGGACTGGGACTGTCGTACGCCGCTCAGCCTCATGGCGCGTCTCGCCTCCCGGTTCAGCACGCGCGGCTACTCGACGCGCGGGACGGTCCGGTCCCTACTTTGGCCCCCTACAAGCCATAAACGTATAGTGATGCAGCGGCGAATGAGAAAGGATGAGGCGTGAACGACGATCAATTCGCGTTCTTCAAGCAGGTAGTTGAGACCACGGGACCATCCGGCTACGAGCAGGACACACAGCGTGTCTGGCGCGACCGTGTGCAGGGGGCGGCGGACAGCGTCAAAGTGGATTCTCTGGGCAATGCGATTGCCGTCCTGAATCCCGGTGGAAATCCGAGCGTCATGATTGACGCTCATATCGATGAAATCGGCTTCATCGTCCGGTATATCGACGACGACGGCTATGTCTACTGGGCACCGATCGGCGGCTTCGATCCCTCCACGCTGGCCGGTAACCGCGTCAGCATTAACGGCAAGAACGGCCCGGTCTACGGCGTCATGGGCCGCAAGCCGATTCATCTTCTGGATCAGGATGAGCGCAAGAAGGCGCCCGAGATCAAGAGCATGTGGATCGACATCGGGGCCAATGGCCGCGAGGAGGCTGAAGCGCTGCTCTCCATTGGCGATGCAGGCGGCAGGGCGGCCGGGATGCACCGGCTGCAAGGAAACCTCGTCACGGCTAACTCCCTGGATGATCGCATCGGGTCGTACGTCCTCGCGGAGTCATTCCGCAACCTGGCACAGAGCAAGCCGCAGGCGGCGGTCTACGCGGCATCCAGCGTGCAGGAGGAGATCGGACTACGGGGGGCACGAGTCTCCGCCTACGATACCGACGCCACCATCGGCATCGCCCTCGAGGTCACGTGGACGTCAGACCATCCTCAGGCACCGAAGACCGAGCTTGGGTCGGTCAAAGTCGGAAATGGGCCCGTCATCTTTCGTGGCGCAAACACCAATCCGCGTGTCTTCGAGCGGCTGGTTGCCGCGGCCAAGACGGCGAACGCGCCCTATCAGGTGGATGCTATTGCCGGCGGGACGCCCACGGACCAGAATGCGATGCAGATGAGCCGCTCGGGGATGGCGACGGGGTTGGTCAGCGTCCCCACCCGCTACCTGCATACCGCGTCTGAAGTGGCCTCGACCGACGACATCGACGCCGCTGTCGCTATCGTCACCCGTTTCGTCCAGGATCTGGGGCCGGACGTCGACCTGACACCCTAGCAGTAATTCGCGGGGAGTCCGGACCATTCACGGCGGCGTGTGCCTGCGACTATTGCCTACCGGGTGCCGGCGTACATCAATTGCCGGATGGCGGTGAGATCCTGACGAACCCGTCCCTTGCGCCGCGCTTCGGTGGCGATCTTCTCAGCGCCGTACAGCACCGTGCTGTGGTTTCGGCCGCCGAGAAAGTTTCCGACCTCCACCAGTGACAGTTTCGCCTCTTCGCGTAGGAGGTACATCGCCACCTGGCGGGGGAAGGCTATGCCACGGGTGCGCTGTGGACCGGTCAGCTCAGCCGCTTTGATCCGGTAGTACGAGGACACCGCTTGCAGGACGTCAGAGGGGCGTGCCGATCCTCCAATCTCCGGCTCCTCGCCCAGCACTGCGCGGACCGTGTCCATGCCCGGCTCCACGTTCATCAGCTGTGCGACCGCCATCACTCGGTTCAGCGTCCCCTCCAGCTCGCGGACGTTGGCTCCGGCACGGACGGCGATGGCGTTCAAGACTGTTTCCGGCAGGCGGGTGTGCCGCTGTTCGGCTTTGGAGCGAAGAATCGCGATGCGAGTCTCCAGATCGGGGGGCTGCAGATCAACCGGCAGTCCCCAGCCGAGGCGGGATCGTAGCCGGTCCTCCAGGACACGTAGCTCCGACGGAGGACGGTCGCTCGTCACCACGATCTGTTTTCCCGATTGATGGAGCGCGTTGAAGGTGTGGAAAAACTCCTCCTGAGTCGCTTCCTTGCCCGCGATGAACTGGATGTCGTCAATCAGCAGGAAATCAACGCTGCGGTAGCGCTCGCGGAAGGCGTTGGTTGAGCCCTCACGGATAGCCAGAATCAGCTCGTTGGTGAACGTTTCCGACGTGGCATAGAGGACAATGCCACGGCGCTGATCGATCGCCTCCTGCCCGACCGCCTGGAGGAGATGGGTCTTGCCCACCCCGACGCCTCCATACAGGACCAGCGGGTTGTAGGCGGTCCCGGGCTTGTCCACGCAGGCCAGGGCACTGGCGTGCGCCAGCCGGTTTCCCGAGCCGACGATGAACTCGGAGAAGCTGTAGTGCGGATTGAAGCCTGCTTTTGCCTGAGCCACCTCAGGCTCGACTTCAACCGGCACCTGCTCCTCTATCACGACATAGGCAGGTGACAGGTGCCCGTAGCCTGCCACTGCCAGAGCGTCACGCACGACGTCGTGCAGGCGCTGTTGCAGCCAGTCCCGGGTGAACTCGTCGGGCGCGCCGAGGACGAGAGCATTGCCCTCGAGACTCACCGGCGTGATGCGTTCGAACCAATGGGTAAAGCTGCCCTCACCCAGCCGTGACCGAAGCTCCTCGCTGGTCGCATGCCAGATATCGATAGCACCGACCCGACCGCCGGCAACCATTGGGCGCATCGCTTCCATGCTCAGCGGCACGAAGTTGGCGCAGATGGTCGCACGCTCATCGCCAAGCTCGATCGCCGAGCACCAGGCGCTACCCAGCGCCGGGTCGCGCATGGCGCGGCAATTGGTGCAGCGGCGATGTGGATCCGGATCGGCCATCGCTTTGATCGCAGCCTGGGCCAGCTCCAGAGTTGCCCCGTAGCAGACGAGGCAGATGGATGCCTTGCCGTAGGTTCTGAGCTCCCACGGGAGTGTCGGGCGCCGGCAGCGATCACACTCAAGCATGGCAATCTCACCCCCGGCGAACCCGGAGCTGCGCGGCACCTGCCCCTGCCGCGGAGAGACGTCGGTTGACTCGGTCACTCGGGCCCCTATAGGCGTCGGATTCGGTATCCCAAGATTACTCCAGTACCGAGGCTGCCGAGTTGACGATAACCAGTGACGATCGAACGACTCGTATCGCTATTTCGCGGCGACACGGCAGGTTTGTTTCGGCCCTATAGACCCCGGCTCGAGGGCTGTGGAAAAGTTTCCGAATCTCGTGCAAAAGCGGTGGATTCGGACCGGGGACGGTGCGCCTGCTCTTTCCCGCGAGCTCCGTATCCCTAAGCAACGCGCACGGGCCGGCACGTCTCGCCGCAGATCCGGGAGCAGGAAGCCGCCATTCCGACCTCGACGAGAAGCTCGGCGACCAGGCACAGAGGAAGCCCGACCACGGCGTTGTAGCACCCGTCGACGGTCTGGACGTACCGCCCCCCCATTCCCTGCACGGCATAGCCTCCCGCTTTGTCCATGGGCTCGCCCGTGGCCACGTAGCGCTGGATCTCGTCTTCGGGAATCTCGGGCATGACTACCGGGGACGTAACCCAGCCCTCGTGCCGTTCACCGCCTCGCTGGAGCACAACGGACGTCGTCACCTCATGCCTCCGGCCGGCGAGTAGCCGAAGCATTCGGGCGGCGTCTTCAGCGTCCACGGGCTTGTTCAATATCTGCCCGTCCACCGCCACCACGGTATCCGCCGCCAGGGCCCAGTCATTGGGATGGACACGGCTCACCGTGCCGGCTTTCTCCCGCGCCAGCGACAGCGAATACGCTGCCGGATTCTCATTCGGCTCTGGATCGCGCTCGTCGACCCCGCTCGGTTCCACCTCGAAAGGAACTCCCAGCCTTTCCAGCAGGTCGTGGCGGCGAGGGGAGGTGGACGCGAGCAGGAGGGTCACCGGCGCAGTACCGCCAGGCTCTCGATGTGATACGTCTGAGGATAAAAGTCGAACAGTTCCAGCGCGGCAACACGGTACCCTCCTCGCTCTATCTGAGCGAGGTCGCGAGCCAGCGATCCCGGCGCGCACGAGACATAGAAGATGTGCGCCGCTCCGTTGGCAAGTAGAGCCTCGATCACCGTCTCTCCGAGACCGGAGCGGGGAGGATCGACGATGATCAGATCCAGGGCGGGGAGCGTAGGTAGCGCCTTCTCAGCATGGGCGCCGATCACGTCGACATTTGTGGCGCCCCTCCGCTCAGCCGTGAGCCGGGCCGCGTCAGCCGCTTGCGGGTCCAGCTCAATAATGGTCATGTGCTCGACGGAATCGGACAGCGGAAGGCCAAAAGTGCCTACACCCCCGTATACGTCGGCTGCGCCACGGATTGCGTGCCCGACCAGCTGGGACCGCATCCGAGCAATCACCTGGGGCACCATGTCGAGGTTGGTCTGGAAGAACGACCCGGCCGCGAGATACATGGGAGATCCTGCCACTTCGACAGTCGCGAACAGCGGCCCGACCAGCTCGACCGTCCGGCCCTGGCGGTGGCGAAAGGCGACTGAGCAGACACCTTCGATCTCACCGATTCTGGCCGCCACCTCCGGAAGCTCCGGATGGCTCTCCAGCGTCAGTCCCTCGATTCCCTGCAGGACCACCTGAATGGAAGGACTGTCTCGACTGCCGACCACGGTGCAGTCGAGCCACACCTTGCCATGGTAGTTGGGCAGGGTTTCGGCCCGAAGCAGCTGATTCAGACGCCCGGCCAGGCGGCCGATAAGCGGATGAGAGATAGGGCAATCGTGGATCTCAAGAATGCCGCGGCGGCCCCGCGGGTGAAACCCGGCTTCCCAGCCGATGGCGATGGCCGCGGTGTGCCGGTAGCGCCAGGGAATGTCCATGGCATGGATGCGCTCGACGCGCGCGGATGAACCGGCGGCCTCCAGTTCGCGATCGGCCAGCTGTCTCTTCGCCTGCAGCTGGGCCGCATAATCCAGATGCTGCCACTGGCAGCCTCCACAGCCCTGGAGGTAATACGGGCAGGGAGGCTCGACGCGGGCCGGGGATGCCTCCTCCACCGCGGTCACCATACCGCGCCAGGGAGAACGTCTGCGATCGAACGATGCCTCCACCACCTCGCCGGGGATGCCCCGATCGACGATCACAGCTCGCCCGTCGAGATCGGCCGTGGTCGCTCCTTTGGGCGCCCAGCCGAGCAGTCGGACGGTCGCCTCAACGGGCGGCTTCGGCGCCTTTCTGCGCCTACTGGTCTCATTCACGCTCAACCATACCAACCGGTCAATGGGGACTATCTGGTGAGAGCCGACTTCTCGTTCACCACGCAGAGCTTAATGGGACGCGAGTATCTCTCTTGCTGGTCTGGTCTGACGCGTCTTGACCGTCAGTTGAATGACTCGCCTGGCCCTCACATGCCTCAAAAAGGCGTGGGGCCCACTGCTCCCGGCGTCCATCACCAGCACATTGGCTCGCAACCGCACCGGGCGAAAGACTGCCTCCATCAGCTCCCGGTCGCTGGCGGCACCGGCGAGAAGCACGGATTGGCCGGCCATGGTGACCCGGAGCAACCCGATCGAATCCCGAGGCTGCGGGTAAACACCGTCCGGCCCCAAAACAGTGAGGCCGGCGGAGCCGGCACTAAACGCCGTACCGGTGCGTAGCGCATAGACCGGGATATGCCGGGTCCTGAGTACCGCACGCCAGCGAGCGTAGGTGAGGGAGGGATATTCGCAGCCGACGTCCAGCACCTCACCCACGGAGTAATGGTCCAGCACGTCGAGCAAACCGGTCACATTGGTCCGAGGATCGGTAACGACAACCGCGTCAATGTTCCTCCGGCTTCCCAACTGGGCCCCCAGCCCCTCGAGCAGTTGGAAGGGGTGCGGAGAGCCATCAATGAGAACGGCGCGCCCGTCTGACTGCAGGAGGATGGACTCGCCTGTGCCCAACCAGGTGAGCCGGGATGCGGAGCCGCCCGCGGGCAAGAGCGTGCCCGTCAGCATCACCGCTCCCACGGCCATGCCGCAGGTCAGATCGGTCAGGGCACCGGGTCGGCGTCCGGAAGGCGCCCAGTTGGCCTTGCGGAGCACCCAGGCACTGAGGACGGCAAGGCAGGCGTAATAGACGATTGCAACGGGACTGGAAATGCCACTGATGGGAACCGACCCGGGAAGCGCAGACAGGGCCGAGGCCGTTGAGAGGACGGCGTGCAGAAGCGCATACGCAAAAGCCGCAAGGACCGCGGCCAGAGGAGGCACCCAGGAGAGAGCGCCGAGCGCAAAGCCGAGGACAATCAGAACGGGCAGAAGCGGCAGAACCAGCGCGTTGGCGAGCGGGCCCCAGGCAGAGATCACGTGAAAGCTGACGACGACAACGGGAATGGTTCCGGCTTGCGCCGCCAGCGTGACGCAGAATGCCTCGCGGAACGGTGGCGGAACCAGCCGAAATGTCTGCAACAGGCGATCGCTAAAGGCTATGATCGATCCGGTGCCGAGAGCCGTCATCTGAAAGGCCGCATCCCAGACCAGTCCCGGCTGCAGCGCCACCAGTGCGGCCGCGACCATGGCCAGCGATTGCCACGAAAGGGTCCCGCGACCCAGGTACGCGGCCACGAAGACCAGCGCCCACATGATTGCCGACCGCTCGCCTGAGACCGTGGTGCCCGTGAGGAGAACGTAGAAGATCAGGAGCAGGAGGCCGGCAGCCAGGGTCAGGGAGCGGCTGGGAAGGCGGCGGAAGAGCGCGTAGCCGGTGCCGGCAACCATCGCCACTTTGATCCCTGAGATGGCGATGATGTGAATGAGGCCGGTGGCGATGAGCGGCTGTGTGACATCACCCAGCGAGGCACTGTGAGCACCCAGCGCGATGGCGATGAGGAGCGCCGCCTCGGGCTCCGGGAGCCAGGCATTGATGCCGCGCTCCAGGGCTTGCCGCAACCACACGATCCACCCCGATGGACCCGTATCACTTGGTCCCAGATCCAGGATGCGCGGGAAGTTCATGGTGGATGCAATCCCGCGGCGGGCCAGGATGCTGCGATACGGCACGGAGGCATCGTTACGCGGAGCGGTGAGAACGCCTGATAGCGAGACCCCGTCGCCATAGTCCAGCACCACCGCGCGCGTGGTGTGGACCTGCACCTTCCCGGTGACGGCCCGCGTCCTGCCTCCGGATGTCACCCCGGTCACCGCGATCACGTAATTCGCGCCGGTGTCGCGAATGTCCGGCTCCTCGGCCACGGTTCCGGTCAGCTCCGCCGTGTGCCCGTTCAGCGCGTCCAGGTTGCCGAGGTCATTGTCCACGTGCGTGGCGCGGGCGGTACCGAGGACGAGGAAACAGAGGCACAGCAGGGGACCGAGCCAGGATTTTCCGCGGAGACGATAGGCAGCGCCACCCAGGAGTCCCACCAGGAGAACAGCGAGGGAAACGGGGATCGGCACCCCGATGATGACGCCCGCCAGGAATCCCGCTGCCGCCCATTTCAGCATCGAGAGGGCCTCCCTCGAACGTCATCGTACCTACCCGCCGGCCGATGGGGCTAGGATGGAGTGATGGATCGTTCCCGCCCCGTGGTCATGCTTCTGGACGCTCTCAACGCCCGCGATCTCGACGAAGTCCGGGCCCTGCTGGCTGCAGACTTTGTATTCGAGGAAGTGGCCGCCAGCGGCGAGCCAAGCCGTGCGGCCTTCGTGGCCGAGATCGAGCTGATCTTTGCCGGGCTCTCAGACGTTATGTTTCGCCCGGTGCGCCTCAGCACCGAGGGGGATCGCGACTTTCTGGAGTTCCGGGCGGTGGGCGAGCAGACCGGAAAATTCCTCGGCATCCCCGCTACCGGGGCAGTAGCAATCGTCAGCGGCGTCTTTAATGTGATCGAGGATAACGAACACATCCACGCGCTCCGCTGGACCATCGACTACGGCGGCTTGCGGCGGCAGCTGCTGACAGCAGCACAAATGACCAAGCGGCCCACCTGAGGACTGCGAGGCGCAGGACAAAAAAAGGCCCGCCGATCGGGTGAGGAGACGGCACCTGATCGGCGGGAGGGACGGGAAGGCGGATTGGAAAGAAGATTGGATGATGACCCAAGTGGCGTGGCCGGTGGCTACACCACCCGGTTGGCAATCCCCCACCTCCACGGATCGCCAAGGACAACTATACGGATATTTCTGGTAACTGCAATGGCCCCTGACCGAGCCCTTCGGGCCGCCATTTGCTTATGTCAATGTGTGTTTTCGAGTGAGAGAACGGGGGCAGCGACGACGCAAGTGCTGAGGTCTCCACGTCGTCCGCCGCGCTCCACCCGCCATCCGCAGCCGCTTCTTCTTCGTCCACGAAGTTATCCACGGACTTATCCAGGCAGTGGATGGGGAAGGGATTCGACGTGAACCTCCAGGCCACAGCGGCAGTAAACAACTCCATCGACCGGCGCCTCCCGGACACGCTCGACCGGCTCGCGCGGCTGATCGCGCAGCCAAGTGTCGCCAGCCGGGGCGAAGGAATGCAGGCGTGCGCGGAGCTTGTCGCCGGGCTGCTTGAGGATCTGGGATTCAACGCTCGGCTGATGCCCACGTCGACGTTCCCGGTGATTTACGCGGAGGGAGGAAGCGGTGACAAAACGCTGATCTGCTATAACCACTACGACGTTCAGCCCGAAGAGCCACTGGAGTTGTGGGAGTCGCCGCCGTTCCAGCTAGCCGAGCGCGGCGGAAAGCTCTACGGCCGCGGCGTCGGGGACGACAAGGGACAGCTCGTCTCCCGGCTAGCTGCGCTCCGCGCGCTGCGCGACGTCCTGGGCGAGGTACCGTGCCGCGTGAAGTTCGTCATCGAGGGCGGTGAAGAGATCGGCAGCCCCGGGCTTCCGGAGCTCGTCGACGAGAACCGGGACCTCTTTGCCGCCGACGCCTGCGTGTGGGAGACAGGCGGAGTCGACTACAAGGACCGCCCCACGCTGACGCTTGGGGCTCGCGGCATCCTCTACGTGCAGCTCTCGGTCCGCTCCCTCAATCACGACGAGCACTCTGGAGGCGCCCATATCGTCCCTAATGCCGCCTGGCGCCTGGTGCGAGCCCTGGCGAGCATCAAGGACGGGCAGGAGCGGATTCTCATCTCGGGGTTCTACGATGACGTTCGTCCGCTCGGCGATATCGACCGGGGCCTCTTCGGCAAGCTGGTCGAGCCCGACGTAGAAGCCAGGGAGAAGGAGTTCCTGGGAATCGACTCGTACGTCCAGGGCCGGACCGGCCAGGAGGCCCTGGAGGCCGTTTTCGAGCCCACCGCCAACATCTGTGGCATCAGCAGCGGCTATCAGGGCGAGGGCCTGAAGACGGTCATACCGGCGGAAGCGTCGGCCAAGATGGATTTTCGCCTGGTACCGGATCAAGACCCGGCCGACATCTTGCGAAAGCTCCGAATTCACCTTGACCAGGAAGGGTTCGAAGACGTGGAGGTTCAGTTCATGGCGGCAGAGAGCCCGGCGGTAACTCCCTACTCGGACCCGTTCGTCCAGCTAACCGCGGCAACTGCCGAGGAGGTCTACGGCAGCAGCGTCGCCGTGCATCCCCTGACAGGCGGCTCCGGCCCCCTGCACGCATTCCGTCACTATCTCGGAGTGCCCATCGTCACGCTCGGCGTCGGCTACCCGGAGGGACTCGCTCACGCGCCCAACGAGAATATTCGCCTCCGCGATTTCATCCTGGGAACCCGCCACATGGCCCACCTGGTCCAGCGCTGGGCGGAGGAAGAAGTGTAGCCGGCTCACTGGCCCTTTCCCAGGACCGTGGCGTGCTGTGCGGCGGAACGAGCGCGAAGGGCCGTCACATCCCGTACCCGCTCGTCGGTCACGGCGGTTTGCAGTGTCCGCTCCGTGGTCGTCGGGTGGTTTAGCGCGTCCGAGAGCACCACGCCGTCCACGCGATTCGGAATGACCAGCCCCATCAGGCGCTCGATGGTCGGCGCGACATCCACCAACTGCGCCGGAAATGAGGACACGCCATGCCGGATGCCCGGCCCGCTGAGGACCATCGGAATGTGCTGCACGCGCCAGGAGAGGCCGCCGTGTGTGCCCCAGTGCGGTCCCTCCCCTTTCACGTTGATCCCAACCGTGTCCTCGGCGTAGGGCATGATGACTTCGGGCCCATTGGTTACCGCGACCGTATTGGAGAGATCGACGTACGCCTGGGTGAGATCCGGGCCCAGCGCCGCGGCCGTGGCCGGCTCCGGCCGGAACGCGAGCCCGCCGGGTGTGCTCACCTTGTAAAACACCCCCTCCATGCCCGGAATGTGGCGGGCGACCAAGTCGTCCGCCATCTGCCGTGCCTTGCTGGGATCACGCAAATAGATATAAGCGGCGGTCGAAAGAAGATCCTGCTTCAGATACAGAATCCCAGACGCATTCACAACCTGGTGGACAAGGTCGCGGCGCGCCAGATGCCGGTTGGGAATCATCCCATGGTCCGCGGTCACGATAAAAAGCGTCTGGCGGAAGATTCCCATTTTCTTGTAAGCCTTCATCACCAGTCCGATGGCGTCGTCGGCGCTCTTCACCACCGGACGCATGTCCGCGGTGTCGGTCACTCCGCCGTCGGCGTGCCCCTCGATATCCGTCCCGGGAAGATTAATCAGCAACATCCGGGGCCGGAGGGCCGCCGCACGGACGGCAAGGCGGCCGGCAAAGAAGTTCTCGCTGGACGGTTCGTCGTTCCCCATCGGCATCTTGAAAGCGGTCAGGTGTGAGCTCCGAGGCGGAACGTGGCGCGGAACCGCCGTCGTCTGAATCACATCCTGGTTCTTGCCTACCGCTTTGCCCCAGAGAATGTAATCGGCCCCCGCGCCCATGGCATCGGCGGCATAAAACTTCTCGCCACTCAGGCTCACGCTGCGACTGCCCCGGTAGGTCGAGTGGAGCTGATCGGAAATGGTGGGAACGCCACCCGATTCGATCAGCGACTCCATGTCACCGGCGCTCACCTGCTTGTAATCCGACGGCGTCCAGATAATGTTGTCCCCGGTGGCGTTGCGCCAGACAAAGCCCACAACGTGATGTTCCCGCGGATACGTCCCGGTGGCAAGCGTGGCGTGGCTGGTCGGCGTCTCTGTCTCGAGCTGCCCCACCCAGCCGCGCGTGTAGGTGGTGCCGGAGCGCATGAGGGCGTGCACGTGGTGCATGGGAGCCAACGTCATGTAGTCCGGGCGAAACCCGTCCATGACGATCAGCACCAGGTATTTGGCGGCGGGCGCAGGTGCCTGGACACGTCCCGCCGCCTGTCCCGGTGCCAGAAGTACCAGGCACAAGATCAGAAGCAAAAGGGCGCGTGTGGCTGCGGTCATCCTGTTGCGAATCGTACCGTATACCTACATGATCCGCTTGCCCAGCGCCGAGAGGGTGAACTGCACCGCCCGCTGCGCCGTCTCGTTATGGGTGTCCAGAATCGGGTTCACTTCAACCACATCCATGGACACCATGCGCTGCGAGGCGGCGACCATTTCCAGCGCCAGGTGCGTCTCACGGAAGCTCAGCCCTCCCATCACCGGCGTCCCCACGCCCGGAGCCTGCTGGGGGTCCACCACGTCCAGGTCCAGGCTGACATGCATCCCATCCGTGCCCGGAGCTACCCGCTCGATCGCCTCTTCGACCACGGTTGAAAGTCCCCGAAGATCGACATCGTGCATGGTATAGACGTGGGCGCCGGCCTCGCGCAGCAACCGCCGCTCCCCCGGATCAAGCTCGCGAATCCCGATCAGCGCCACGCGATCCGGCCGGACCTTGGGCGAAAACCCTCCCAGGTTCACCATCTCGGGAATGCCGTAGCCGGCCAGGGCGGCCAGGACCATGCCGTGGATATTTCCGGACGGCGAGGTTTCCGGTGTGTTGAAGTCGCCGTGGGCGTCGATCCAGAGCAAGCCAATGGATCGATGCCGGGCAACGCCGGTGACCGAGCCGAGCGACACGCTGTGGTCGCCGCCGAGGACGAGCGGGAAGCGCCCCCCCTCGACAATACCCGAGACGCGCCCGGCCAGCTGCTCCGCCATGTCGGTAATCGGTCCCAGATATTTGGCCTCGGCCGGGCCCCCATGCATGCTCTCGGCCACCGGCGCCTCGATATTGCCCAGGTCAAGCACTTCGTGGCCGATGCCACGCAGGCTGGCTTCCAGGTCGGCGTACCGGATCGCGCTCGGCCCCATGTCCACGCCCCGGCGTCCGGCACCGAGATCGACGGGCGCGCCCACGATTGAAATATTCACCCCGTGCCCCCTAGATGCTCCCACAAACCAGCTCCATTGCAGGACGGCCACCCGCCTGAGTGCTCCAATTCGAGGCTGGTCGACACGACCTCGCACTCCGGCAGCCTCAAAACGGTACACGGGGTGTGATTTCTCACGTGCTCAGTGTCCTGTCAGTGTCGGGGCACAGTCGACGATAACTCGACCCCTCTCCCTACGCGGGCGGTCCGTTCACGGGGGAACCGCCCTCCGGTTTGGCGATGCAAAAAAGTTGCAACGGCTCTGTTCGCCTCTGTAAAGTAACACCCGTACCGTGCCTCCTAGTAGGAGAAGCACGGGAATGGGAGAAGGGATTACTGCGCGACTGTTGCAACGCCGTGTCTATGTCCTTGCCGTCATCTCACTGATCGTGCTGACCCCGCTCTCTGCGCAGCGGTCCCTGGCGGCTCCGGTATTCGGTCGTGACCTTCCCACTGTCAGCGCGTTTCACGGGAACTCGGCGCGCACGCCCGACTACGCGGCGCCGTACCCGGGGCCGAAGACGCAGGGGAAGCGTTCCGCCCGCGGTCAGGGTATCGACCTTGCAAGCCGGAAGCGTCACCCTCACGCGGCGCTGGAATCGGGGTGCCCGGTGGACTGGCAATGTCAGGACATCGGCAGTCCTCCGAACCCGGGAAGCTCCTC
>JAICWV010000005.1 GCA_025966365.1 Chloroflexota bacterium
GCCACCGCGCCACCCTGGTCCAGGACCACCGGTGACCGAATGTCTTGCTGCCGATTCGCCTCGACGCTTCCAGTCGAAACCACCAGTAGCCGGGGTGCTCGCTCGGGATGATTCCCCTCCCAGGCCTTCAGGTCAGGCAGCATCTGCTGACAGAAGCCGCACCCAGGATTCCAGAAGAGAACCGCTGTGTCGCTGCCCCGGAAGTCCGCCAGGTCGACGAGACTGCCATCCAGGTCAGACAGCCTCAGGTCAGGAGCTGGTCTCCCGACCTGTGGACCGGGCAAAGGGGCGTGCCCGTTGGTTGGGCGCGACCGAGGAGCCACGGTCGGGGCATACTCCTTGAGCTCGAGCGGACGTGCGGTGGGCACACCCACTGTTCGTGCCACGAGTGCTCGGATGTTCTCGGCTCCCGGTGTTACGGCACTGGCGATGGTCCCGTGAGGGTGGACGAGGACCATGCTCGGTGTCGCCTGGACGCCGTAGGCGTCCGCGACCTCCCGGTCTGTCTGAATCAGAACGTTCGCTATTGCGTGCTCGGCGGCCTTGTCTCGATTCTCGTCGGGGTCGCCCCGGCTCACGAGCACCGGGGTGAGGCTGTCGGAATAGTTGAATTGCCAGCGCCCGACTTCGGGGAGCAGAGCAGAGCAGGGACCGCAGTGAGGGTCAGTGAAGAGCAGAGCAACTGTGTGGCCGTCCTGCAGCAAGGTGCCCAGGGAAACCCCCTGCCCCGCTGGGTTAAACAGCGTGAAGGAAGGCGCGGGGCTGCCGACCGGGAGTCCGGCAGGAGCATCGGCCAACTGAGCGGACTGTTGAACCGACCCCGGGCTCCCTGTCCCTTCCAACACGTCAAGTCGCATGAGCACACGCGCTTGCTGATTGAGGAGTTGCAGGATGAGCCAGCCCTGGGCGGCGAGTCCGAGGAGCATCAAGACTCCCAGCGCCAGGCCGATTTGCTCGCCAATGCTCAGGGTTCCCACCCAGGACACAGCGCTCGGCCCGGGATGAGCGCGAGCTTCGAACATCACCCCGATGGCGATCAACAGCAGCACTCCGTTCCGGGCCAGCGTGCTCCGGCCGATTGGCTCCGAGCCTATCTGCCCGAAGCAGTGGCAGTCAGGTGTCTTGCCCCGTGAGAGATTGAAGCCGATTCCGGCGATGAATGCGAGGAGCAGGACTAGGGCGCCGGCTGCACCGATCCAGGCGCTGTGGGTGGGGAGGAGCGCCACTGCGACGGCCAGCTCAGCCAGAGGGAGGAGCAGACCGAGCGCCGGGGCCAGGCGGGGCGGCACGCCAAAATCAACAACTGCCTGCTCCGAGCCGCGACGATCGGCCAGTTTTGCCAGCCCGGCCACGGCAAAGACTGCGGCGAGCACGAGTCGGCCAAGAAGCACGAGCGTAGTCACTGTATCCTCCCTTGGATCAGTAAAGTATGGGTGACATGCCTTTGACGGCGTAGTACTGCTTCAGCAGCTCATCGGATGCAGCGTCCCACTGCCTCTCCAGGATGCGTGGGCCAAAGTGGATTTCGCGCGGATGCGCAATGCCGAGAAAGTCGAGAACCTCGACCGCGGTCTCCTCATAGCGATCAACGAAGTCCTCGTAAACGACGTGAAATGGCGTGATGCCGTGATGCTCGAAAAAGCGAGCGAACGATGCTTCGGCATCATACATGACCTGCATCTGGGTGTCGATGACACGCGGATCGATCTGGAAATCTTCTACTCTGCCCTTCTGGTTCTGAGTCTCAGTGCTACGCCAGACATTCGTCCAGACCGCACGTCCCATCGAGATCATCTGACGTACCTTGTCGCGCCGCGTCAGCATGATGTAGTGCAGGTTGGGAAAGATCTGGTTGACCAGATCGGCCAGGCCTGTGTCCTCACGTCGTGAGAGCGGACCGAGTTTGTACAGGAGGTCGCCGAACCAGGGCCACATAGCTTTCGAGCCGAAGATGCCGGACTCGGTTCCGGTCTCAAGGGCGTGCGTGAATATGGCTCGGAAGTCCTCGATGGAGTAGCCGTCGTGCCAGGGAGCAACGGGAGCGGTAAAGTACTCGGCCGGACGTCCGGCGAGACCCGTGTTGGCGAGCGCCTCGGCAAGGAGGTAGCTGCCGCTCCGTGGCGTGCAGCAGATGAAGTAGGACAGCGTGGGGGGTGTCGTCATCCAGTGCTCGGCCCCGATGTGGACTCGAAAGGCAGCATGTCATACTCCGCTCGTAACGGGTGATGATGGATCGCGCGGAAGGGAGAGGCTGTACCTCATCAGCCTCTCCCCGCGCTCTATCGATCTGTTAGGCCGGAACCTGCGCCGCCGTCAGGCGCGAGGCCGCGCCCGGCGCCAGAATCGACGGTGATGCGAGGGCGCACACATCGTTGCACGCCGAGACGCACACGCCGCCGCTGCCGCTGCAGCCGGTGCAGCCGTTGCCCGTGATACAGAACGTGCCGCTCGGGCAATCCGCGGTGCTCGAGCAGGTGGGTGCCTGGCTGCAATAGGTGTTGCAACCGCACACGCCTGTGCCCTCGGTGGTGGTGAAGCAGAAGCAATTGGGGTTGGTTTCGCAGTTGCTGAAACCGGTGTAGCAATTGCCGGGGTTGTCACAGGTGGACGCGCTAACGCAGGTGCCGCTCAGACAGATCTGATCCGACCCGCAGCACGAAGCGTCACTGTAGCTGCTGCAGAACCCGCTAGTGTTGCGGTCGCAGCAGATGTCCGACGCGGATACTCCCCCACCTGGACTGTTCGGGCCGCAGGTGTAGCACAGGCCCATGTGATGCGCCCCAGCGGCCGCACACTGGCTTTGAGCGACCGTATCCCCGCCAAAGACCGCTATACAGAATTGGGCGCAGGCGTTATTGCTGGCCAGCGCCGTACCGGGATCAATGCGGAGAAAGGCGGCTCCGACCGTCGTCGCCAGCAGTGCCTTGAGCACCTGGCGCCGCGAGGTTTTTCCTCCTATCAGTCGCACGAGATCATCAAAGCGCTGTTCTTCCATGCCTCTGTCCTCTCTCTGTGGGTGACGAAATTCAGCAACACGGAGCGGGTTCACCAGTGGCTCGACGCAGTCCGGGTGACCATGTTAGGGCTGCGCGTCAATGCCTTCCGTGTGCCGCCGACTCCTCGACTGTCACCCGACGGCGCACCAACACCATACAACCATGCGCACACACGGTCAAGACGATTTACACGGTCTCAATGCTTGCGGCGCCCTCTATAATCCCGCCATGGCCTCTCCCCCCCCTTTTCGCCGTCCCGTCATCAAGCTCGGCACCAGCACCCTCACCGCCGGCGGCGATCATCTCTCGCTGGCCCGGCTCGCCGCTCTGGTCGAGCAGGTCGCCGCACTTCATGGCACGGGCATGCAGCCCATCGTCGTCTCGTCGGGCGCGATCGCGGTTGGGCGGCAACAGCTGGGGTTCCCGACCGATAAAGACGTTAGCGGCAAGCAGATCATGGCCGCGGTGGGGCAGAGCCGCCTCATGCATCTCTACGATCAGAACTTCGGCTTCTATGGCATCATCTGCGCTCAAGTCCTCCTCACCCGCGAAGACCTGGCCGAGCGGCAGCGCTACCTCAATGCCCGCAATACCCTGCTGGGGCTCTGCGAGCGGCGGGTGGTGCCGATCATCAATGAGAATGATGTCGTGGCTGCCGACGAGATCAAGGTCGGAGACAACGACCGCCTCTCGGCGCTGGTCGCCAATCTGGTCGATGCCGATATTCTCCTGCTGGTGACCGATATTCCCGGCCTCTATACGGCGGATCCGGCTCTGAACACGGATGCGGTCCTGGTGCCGGAGGTGGCATCCATCACGCCTGAGGTTGAGGCCTGGGCGGGTGGGAGTCGAACCGGGCTTGGCACCGGGGGAATGGCGACCAAGCTGGCGGCAGCCCGACTGGCCACCGCCTCCGGCGCCGAGGTGCGGATCGTGGATGGACGCGAGCGCGACGTGATCGCGCGTGCCTTGCGAGGGGAGGCAATGGGAACGAGGTTCCTGCCCCGGACTGACCGGGTGGAGGGCAGAAAGCGCTGGATTCTGTCCGGCCTCCGCCATGCCGGACGTCTGATCGTCGATGCCGGAGCCGCGCACGCGCTGCTCTCACGCGGGGCCAGCCTTCTCCCTGCCGGTATCGTCGCCGTGGAAGGCTCCTTCCAGCGTGGGGACTCGGTGGAGGTGGTTGGGCCGGGCGGCGAGAAGATCGCCGCCGGGATCGCCGACTATCCTGCGGACGATGTGCGAGCGGTGGCCGGGCGCCAGTCATCGGAGATCGAGACCGTCCTCGGCTACAGTTACGGCGGCGCTGTTATTCACCGCGACAATCTGGTGTCGCTGCTGTCGGAAGGAGAGCGAGCGCATGCCGCACACTGACCTGGAAGAGCGCGTCCGTGCCGCGCGGGCCGTCGCGCCCGACCTGGCGAATCTGGAAACCGCGATCAAGAACGCCGTCCTGCTCGATCTGGCCGGACGACTGGAGCGGGACGTCGGCTCGGTGCTTGCCGCCAACGAGGTGGACATGGCCGAGGCGCGCGGTGCGGGAATGGCCGATGCCATGCTCGATCGTCTCCTGCTCACTCCGGAGCGGCTGGCGGCGATTGCGGATGATGTGCGCTCGGTGGCCCGGCTTCCCGATCCCGTGGGCGAGGAGTTCGACGCTACCACCCTGCCCAACGGGCTGCGTCTGAGCAAGCGTCGTGTCCCTCTCGGCGTAATCGGCGTTATCTATGAGTCGCGGCCCAATGTGACCATCGATATCTCCGTGCTCTGTCTCAAGTCGGGCAATGCCGTCGTGCTGCGCGGCGGCAAAGAGGCGCGCCGCTCCAGCGAAGCGCTGGTCCGGCTGGTTCGGGCGGCGCTGGCTGCCCACGATGCGCCCGAAGACGCGGTGCAAATGGTGCAGGACCCCGACCGGGCGCTGGTGCTGGATATGATCCGCATGCGGGGCGAGATCGATCTGGTGGTGCCGCGCGGGGGCTCCGCACTGATCGAGTTCGTGCGCGAGAACGCGCAGGTCCCGGTGGTGACAGGCGGCGTCGGCGTGTGCCACACCTATGTGCACGAGGACGCCGATCTGGACAAGGCGCTGGAGATCGTGCACAACGCCAAGACGCGCCGTCCGACCATCTGCAACGCCCTGGACACGGTGCTCGTTCACGAAGGACTTGCCGATCGCTTCCTGCCCGCCCTGGCCGAGCGCTGGGAGGAAGTGGGCGTCGAGATGCGCTGCGAGCCCTCCGCGCTCAGCTATGTCGCGGACTCTCCGGTTGCCCGGCCGGCCCAGCCGGACGACTTCGGACAGGAATTTCTGGCGCTGAAGGCGGCGGTGAAGGTGGTGCCCGACCTGGAGGCGGCGATCGGTCATATTCGCGAGTACGGCAGCGGCCACTCCGAGGCCATCATCACCGAGGGGTACGGCGCCTCGCGTGAGTTCGTGGACCGGGTGGACGCGGCGGCGGTGTATGTGAACGCCAGCACGCAATTCACCGACGGCGGACAGTTTGGTCTGGGCGCGGAAGTTGGCATCTCCACCCAGAAATTCCATGCCCGCGGCCCCCTCGGCCTCCGCGAACTCACCTCCTACAAGTGGGTGGTGTTAGGCGACGGCCAGACGAGGCCGTAATGGGTGCCCGGAATGCGGGCTGAAGCCCTCCGCTACCGGAACGCCGCGGCCAGGAAAGGGGGTAGCCGAGGGCTTTAGCCCGCCGTCCGCCTACGATCTGGCCTACCCCCCGCTGTCAAGGATCCGTTCCAGTCCCTCGCGTATGCGGTGCCAGTGCGTCCCCTTCCAGTAATAGCGCCCACAGCCGGGGCAGTGCAGAAAGCTCTCCTGGGTGCGGAACACATACGGCGGAACGTGCGGCTCTGCTTGCTCGCGTGTTGCCTCGTCCAGCGGGGTGTTGCACGCCATGCAGCGGGTGAAGGACGGTTCCGAGTTCAGTCCCAACTCCCGCACCACCTGGGCGAGCTGCTGCCGCCAGTCGTCTCCAACGAGATAGAGCGCCGGGACCTCGCCGCTGCTGATCAGCCGCCGCTTGAAGATGCCGGTGTCCTTGGTCAGGATTGTCCGCCCCTTCTGCCGCGCGATCTCGACCATCAGACCGTCCTCGACGGGGTTGATGAAAAGGGTATCGTAGCCGAGCGCACGCAGCGGCCCGACCACCCGGCCCACGTTGTTGTCGACAATGAATTTCACGGGTTCGTGTCAT
The DNA here is from genome assembly GCA_025966365.1 of Chloroflexota bacterium. Classification (GTDB taxonomy): domain Bacteria; phylum Chloroflexota; class UBA5177; order UBA5177; family UBA5177; genus JAICWV01. Next base: position 6,206 of record JAICWV010000005.1, read on the forward strand.
CATCCCACGTGGCAGACTGGCGGCGTTTGGTCCTCACCCGGCTCGGTGCTAAGGTGTAACCATGACTGCGCGCTGCATTATGCGGCCCATGCCCTGTTACCGGATGATTCCCGGTCCGGGATGGCATGGCGTGGGGCGCGCGTAGCAAAGCCGCAATCAGCCAGAGTCAGACCGGCCGCAGGGCCGGTTTTTTGTTGGGAAGGAACGTGATGGTTCAGGTGGCAGAAGCAGTCGGCTCGGCGGGGGCCGTGCATACGCAGTACGCCGACCTGCCTCGGCCGCTGGCGCTCGACTGCGGCCGGTACCTCTATCCGGTCCGCATGGCCTATGAGACCTCTGGAACGCTCGCCCCGGCGCGGGACAACATCATCATGGTCTGCCACGCGCTGAGCGGCGATGCTCACGCCGCGGGCTGGAGCGTCGAGGGGGCGCCGAGCGCGTCTGACGGCTTCGGCGCGGAGGAACGCGGGAGCGATCGCTCCGGACTGGGCTGGTGGGACAACCTCATCGGCCCGGGAAAGGCGCTCGATACCGACCGCTACTTCGTGATCTGCAGCAACCTCATCGGTAGCTGCCGCGGATCGACCGGTCCCTCATCGGTCGACCCGACAACCGGGCGTCCGTATGCGCTGGACTTCCCCGTGGTCACCGTGGCCGACATGGTCCGCGCCCAGCGGCAGCTGCTTGATTTGCTCGGTATCGAGCGTCTGCTGGCCGTTATCGGGGGCTCGCTCGGCGGGATGCAGGCGCTGGAGTGGAGTGTTTCCTATCCCGACGTGGTCGGGAACTGCATCGCCACCGCCAGCACCGCGCATCTCGGCGCCCAGGGGGTCGCCTGGAACGCCATCGCTCGCAACGCCATCATGGCCGACCCCGACTGGCAGGGCGGGCATTACTACGGAACCGGCCGCTGCCCTGAGGCCGGCATCGGCGTGGCTCGCATGGTCGGCCACGTGACCTATCTCTCCGCCCGGTCGATCGAAGACAAATTCGGCCGGCGGCTCCAGGATCGGAACAACTACTCCTTCACCCTCGGCCAGCCCGACTTCGCCGTCGAGAGCTACCTGCGCTACCAGGCGCAGAGCTTCGCCCGCCGCTTTGATGCCAATTCGTACCTCTATATATCGCGGGCCCTCACCTACTTCGACCTGGCCGCTCGTGCCGGCGGCTCGCTGGCGGATGCCGTCAGTCCGGCTGCTGCTCGTTTCCTGCTGATCTCCTTTACTTCCGACTGGCTCTATCCCACCGCCGATTCGATCCTGCTGGAGGCGGCCCTGCGTGCGGCCGGCAAATCGGTCGAGCGCCATGAGATTGATGTGCCGTATGGCCACGATTCGTTCCTTCTTGACGCGGAGGATCAGACGCCGATTATCCGCGAGTTCCTCTCATGACCGAGATCAATCCCAACGGCCGGCCCCACGCCTACGGCTTCGACACGCGGGCCGTGCATGCCGGACAGAGGCCCGACCCCTATACCGGCGCGCGTGCGGTTCCCATCTTCCAGACCACCAGCTACGTCTTCGAAGACACCGACTCGGCTGCGGCGTACTTCAACCTTCAGGAGTACGGTAACACCTACTCACGCATCATGAACCCGACCGTGGCCGCCTTTGAGGAACGGATCGGGAATCTGGAGGGAGGCGCGGGCGGCGTGGCCTTTGCCAGCGGATTGGCGGGGCAGGCGGCAGCGCTGTTCACCATGCTCCAGCCCGGCGATCACGTGGTCGCCTCCAGTGCCCTCTACGGCGGGTCCGTCACGCAGCTCAAGCATCTGCTGCGCAAGCTCTCGGTCGAGCTGACCTTCGTCGATCCCGACGATCTCTCCCTGTGGGAGGGTGCGATTCGCCCGACCACCAAGGCGCTGTTCGGAGAGACCATCGGGAACCCCGGTGGAAACGTGCTCGATGTCGAGCCCATTGCCCGGCTGGGCCACGACCATGGCATCCCCCTGGTCATCGACAACACCTTCGCCACGCCCTACCTCTGCCGTCCCATCGAGTGGGGCGCCGACATCGTGATCCACTCCGCCACCAAGTTCCTGGGTGGCCACGGCACCAGCCTGGGAGGCGTGGTGGTCGAGGCCGGCACCTTCGACTGGTCCAACGGCCGCTTCCCCGTCGTCGCCGACCCGTCTCCCGCCTATCATGGCCTGGCCTTTCACGAGACCTTCGGTATGTACGGCTATCTCATGAAGCTGCGCGCCGAGTCACTCCGCGATCTGGGCGGCGCCATGAGCCCTTTCAACGCCTTCCTGCTTCTCCTGGGCGTGGAAACGCTGCCCATCAGGATGGATCGCCACGTCGCCAACGCCGAGGACATTGCTCGCTTCCTGGTCTGCCACCCCATGGTGGAGCGGGTGCGCTATGCCGGCCTGGAGGACAGTTCCTACTACCCCCTCAAAGAGAAGTACCTTCCGCGGGGCGCGGGCGCCGTCTTCTCCTTCGATATTCGCGGCGGACGCGCCGCCGGGACCGCGCTGATCGAGCGGCTGCAGCTGTGGAGTCATCTGGCGAATGTCGGCGACGCCAAGAGCCTCATCATCCACCCCGCCAGCACCACCCACCGCCAGCTCGGCGATGAGGAGCTTCGCGCCGCCGGAATCACCGCCGGAACCATTCGCCTCTCCGTCGGGCTGGAGACGCTGGACGATCTCATCTGGGATCTGGAGCGAGGATTCCGTGCCGCCCGAGCGGCGGGGGGTACGAATGAGGAGGCGGCTGCTGCCGCCGGCAGAACGGTGGAGGGCGTCGAAACCGAGCCGCAGGTGCTGCGATGACGCAGAGCACAGCGGTCGACCTGGCTGCCTACCAGGATGAAACGACTATCCGCGATCTCATAGGGTCGGCGAGGACGGTGGCGATCGTGGGCCTCTCCCCCAACGTCCTCCGACCCAGCAATTTTGTCGGGTTTTACCTTCAGCGGCATGGCTACCGCATCGTGCCGGTCAATCCGCGGGAGACGGAGATCCTGGGCGAGAAGAGTTATCCTTCTCTGACCGATATTCCCTTTCCCGTGGATATCGTGGACGTCTTTCGAACGCCAGAGGCCGTGCCCGGCATCGCCCGCGAGGCCGTTGCGATCGGCGCGAAGGCGCTCTGGCTGCAATTCGGCGTGATCAGCCCCGAGGGGGCACGCATCGCCGAAGACGGTGGCCTGAAGGTCGTGATGGACCGATGCATGAAGGTGGAGCACGCCCGGCATGCCGGCCGGATGCACTGGCTTGGCTTTAACACCGGCAATGTAACCGCGCGGCGCTGAGCTGCGTTCATACAGGCGTCATCTTGGTCACATCGTCTCCTCATGTTTGCCGGCTAGAGTTGTAAATGGACGGGCCGAAAGGCCTCCATCCTCCTCCGTGCCGCCGCCTGGCAGAGGCTCTGTCCGCTTCCGGGCGGCGGCACTCCTCCTCCTCGCAGGTATCCGCCTCGTGCAACACTCTCCACTCCGCCGCCTTCTCGGGGCTCTGCTGCTGGCTGCGGGCGTTCTCCTTCCAGGGACCGCGTCGGCTCAGACCGGGCTTCAGATACCGTCGGGCTTTTACGCGGGAGTATTCGCCAGTGGCCTCTCCGCTCCTACCGCCATGGCCCTCGGCCCGGACGGGCGGCTCTATGTTGCGGAGGGAGGTGGCCAGGTCGTGGCCATCGGTCCCGCGGGCACTTCCACCATCGCCTCCGGCTTCGCCACCCCGCTCGGTCTGGCGTGGCACGGCAAGACCCTCTATGTCTCCTCCACCGGTGAGGTGAGCAAACTCTTTCCGAGAAAGGGCTACCGCTCGTTCTGGCGCAAAACCATCATCACCGGGCTTCCCACCGGCCGGCACCAGAATGATGGGATCGCCTTTCACGGCACGTGGATGTACGTCGGCGTGGGCTCCACCTGCAACGCCTGTGCTGAGTCTGATCCGCGCAGCGCCACCATCATGCGCTTCCACCTCGACGGCAGCCACGCGCAGGTCTTCGCGCGTGGACTCCGAAATCCGTATGGCCTCGCCTTCCGCCCCGGCACCTCGAAGCTGTACGCCACCGATAACGGCCGCGACGATTACGGCAACTCCGTCCCCGACGAGCTGAATCTGATCGTGAAGGGCGGCCACTACGGCTGGCCGGATTGCTGGGGTCGTGGCGGCGGGACCAAGTGTGGGGGCACCAGAGCGCCGGTTGCCCTCCTGGCCCCACACTCCTCCTCCGACGGCATCGCCTTCTACACCGGAAAGACCTATCCCAGAAGCTACCGGGGGGACGCCTTCGTGGCACAGTGGGGCGACACCGTCAACTCGCTGGGAACCGGGCACATCGTGGTTCGCGTCCACTTCGACGGCTCGCATGCCACGGTCTCGACCTTTGCCGGCGGCCTCAGCCATCCGCTGGCCGTGGCAATCGGCAGAGGCGGGGCACTGCTGGTGGCGGATAACGGCACGGGCACCATCTGGCGCATCCAGGCTCGGGGCCACTGAGCGGAGTGAGGGCCGCACGCATCCGGCCGGTCCTGGCCGCGGCGCTCCTGGCAATGATCTGGATCGCGCACCCCGCCCGGGTGAGTGCAGCGGGAAACCTGCAGGTGCTGGCGGTGCCAGGCGGCCAACCAGATGACATAACTGTCGATCCACGGGGACGGCTGCTCTGGGGAAATCTGAGCCGGGGAACTATCGAGCGGCTCCAGGGAGGCCGCGTGGTGACGATTGCGCGAGGCCTCTCCGTCCCGGAGGGCTTGCTTGCCCTCCGGGACGGCTCACTCATCCTGGCCGAGCAGGGGCCGGACCGCATCGATCGCATCGGCCCCAGGGGACACCTGTCGGTTCTCTATCGCCTGGCTCCGGTTGCCGGCCAGGAGGGGGTTGACGGGATCGGCTGGGATACGCGGTCGAGCAGCCTGCTGGTCCCTGACTCTCCGCGCGGCGCCCTGCTCCGGTACAACCTCAAAACGCACCGGGTCCGGGTGTTGACCACGAAGCTTGGCCGCCCCGTGGATGCGGCTCTGGACCACGCGGGCAATATTCTCGTCCCCGACGAGCATCTCGGGACGCTTGCCGTCATCGGGACGCGGGGACGCGTGACTTACCGGGGCCGCTTCGCCACGCCCGACGATGTGGCGGTTGACGGGGCGGGGCGTATCTGGGTGACAACACTCGGCGACAACTCGCTCTGGTCCATCAGTCCCCACGGCGTCCAGCATCTGGCCGCAACCGGCTTGCAGAATCCGCAAGGCATGAGGCTCGACCGCTGCGGCGATCCGGTGGTGGTAGAGCAGGGAGCCGGCCGCATCGTGCGCGTGCTCCTCACACCGCGTTCACGTACCTGCCGGTTTTGAGAAGACCGACCTCGGTCCTCAGCCATGTCTCGAGGTATGCCACCAGAAGCCGCGCTGAGGCGCGGACGGCAATGAATTGCCAAACTACGAAAGACAACCGGGGCGAGTGTAGAGACCCGTACCATAGACAGCCATAAACTGCATGCAGCGGACCGCAATGCATGGTGCTACGGTAGAAGTGACGCGGTACTCGCGAGCCTGTGAGCCAGGGTAACCCCTGTATTGCCCGAGTACCGCGTCATTGCGCGACACAGCATGGATCGGGCCAGCCTGTGATACGCTGTGCGCAGTATGGAGGCAGCTTCCCGCGCGCCGGATATGATCGTCGTCGGTGGGGATGAGGAGGACCAGGTACAGGTCCAGGCGGTGGCGGAGGGTGGTGCTCGCTCCGTCGAGATTCACCTCTGGCGGCGTGGTCCCGCGGATGTCCCTCCGGCCCGTGACGTGCTGGATCTCGACCTACTCGATCTGGACTCCCTCCTTCAGGGCATGACCGAGCTGCTGGAGGCGAGCGAGGGCGGCACCCGAGTCGCCCGCATTGTGCTGGAAACGGCCGAAGGACGGCGTCTGCGCGTCGAGACCGAGCCCTTTGGGGCTCGATTCGTGGCGCGGGTCGTCTTCTGGCAACGAACTCGCGCCACCTGGCGGCCGGACGGCGATCCCATCGTGGTCGCTGCCGACCTGCTGCCCGCCCTGCGCGATGCCCTCACCAACCTTCGTCCCTGGTTGAACGAGCCCCTTGACGGCCAGATGACAGCCGCCGTTCCCATCGTTCCGGAGCCCTGGCCCAACCCGGGCGCCGACTGGATGACCGCCGATCGATCGAGTGTTGCCTTTCATCCTCGCGGCGTTCGCATCACCTGCTCCATCGAGCAAGTTGGCGATGACCATTGTCTGGAGATACGCCAGTGGCGGCGAGAAGACTCACTCTGGGTGCCGGAGCGCGTGCGCCTTACCCTCTCCGTCGGGAATGTCGATGCCCTGCTGACGGCGCTTTACGATGTGTCCGGCCGGGCCCAGTCGCACAGCGTGGAGGTGGGCGAGAAACTGCGCATCTCCATTACTGGCGACCCGCCGGACCTCGTCATCGACCAGCGCATTGATGACGGTTTTGAGCGCTGCCTCGCTTTTCCACAGGAATACCTTCCGCGCTTCGGCCGTGCCCTGGCACAGAGCTGGACACTCCTGGTCGGCTGGCTGTCCGACTCGGAACGGCAGCAGTTCCGTGAAGACCGTCAGGTAGAGCCGGGCGACACGGTGGAAATGCCGGCGGTCGACGCGATACCTCCCGCCCTGGCGGCCGCCCCCCGTCCCATTGGTCCGACCTTCCGCTTCGGCGAGGACAGTGGTACACCCGGCATGGTGATCCCGCAAGAGGGCCAGGTTCGGATCGTCCTCGAGGGCTTTCTCATGCCCCGCGGCCTGACCCTGCCGGCACCGGTTTTAGGGCAGGTGATCACCGGCCTGGAAGAGCTTCTCGAGCGTCAAAAGACGGAGTCGCGGGTGCCGCCACTCCTCATGTGCGAGCGGCCGGATTGCGCGGTGTACGGCAGGGTAGGGACCAACATCCGGCCCGATGCGGTTGAGCTTCGTGTCTGGACGGGCCCCAGGGATAGCGATGCCGTCACCTTCGAGAAGGTCTATCTGCCGGATGTGATCAAGGCGCTACGTGAATCGGTTCGGCTCCTGGGCCAGCCCGAGCCGCTTCCGATGCCCGCCGCGGACGCCCGGCTATCCGCTGGTCGCCAGGAACGCCGAGACGATCTGGACACCACGGCGGCGATTCCCGCGGTGCCTCCCGAGCCGGAGCCGGAGCCGGTTCCTCTTGGGGACGTGGCAGTGGGATCGAAGACGGTTCACCTCGGGCTGATCGGGCGGGAGGAGCGCCGCAGGCTCAGGCTGTCCTGGAATGACGAGACGCTGCAGCTTCCGCTGGACGAGCTGGACACGCTGCTGTCTGACGTACGATCGCTCTATTACGATGCCCTGCGCGGCATACGGGGCCGTTCCCTGAGGGTCGCGGACCCGCCGGTTGAGGTTGCCCTTGTCAGTCGCGGATCGACCTTGCAGCTGGAGCTACGCGGAGCGGATGCAACACTTGCCTTCCCTGCAAGCGAGCTACCCGGATTTCTCAACGCCGTTCGAGAGGCACTCACTATCTAAGGAGTAGATGATGCGCGTCGGCACGCTCACAGACCTCCAGGGTCAGCCGGTAGGCAAGATTATCGAGGGAGATGATGGGACCATCACCGGGGAAGGCGTTGGAGAGCGCCTGGTGCACCAGGCGCCCGGCAAGACCTTCGACGACTGGATGAGCCACCTTCACCATTCCACCTATCTGCGACTGGTAGAAGGCGATAGTTCCTAAACGACCGACGGACTGCGGGCTGAAGCCCTCCGCTACATGATTTCCGCACTGCGTCACAACGGACGTAGCCGAGGGCTTCAGCCCGTCTTCGGGGTAGCACGCGAGTCCGGCGTTCAGCCGGACTTTGCGCGCGGGACTACCCCGGATGATCGAGAAACGACTGAGACGATGACCCCAATCCACGTGTCACCACAGCGCAAACGATGGGACGTCTGATTTCTATCCTCGATTGCCACGCTACGGTCTTCTCCTGAGGGAGAGTCAAGCCTCGGCTCATACAATTGCACGGAACCTCGACATAGTCAGGAGGCGGGGATGACGGAAGAGGATCGTGACACGATTCGAGAGGGCGAGCCGACGCCCTTTCCGACCGGGGCCGATATCGCCGGTCCGGGAACCGTGCGGCAGGGCTCGGGGTATTCGGGGAGCACCAGCGGCGGTGTCGAGGTGGATGCGGGGCACGACGTGACCCCCTACGACCCACCGTCCGCCGGCTATGAGGGTGATACCACCAGCTCCGATGAGCCGGAGGAGATCGTCATTCATATCAATGAGGAGTAAGTGAAGCTCTATCTGCTCTCCGGCGGCTCGGTGGATGTCGACCGCGCCGTCATCTTTCCCGGCGACGACTCCCATCGCCACGTCACGCTGCCGGTGATGCAGATCCTGATCGAGGGAGACGGCAAGCGTACCCTCTTCGACACCGGCATGCCACCCGAAGCGGCGGGCGATACCGACGGGCTCAAGCGCGCCTATGACATCGATCCCAACTGGATCAAGCCCCTCATGTCGGCCGAACAGCGAATTGACCGGCAGCTTGCGGCTCTGGGTCTGAAACCGTCCGATCTCGATCTCGTCGTCAACACCCACTTCCACTTCGATCACGCCGGAGGCAATGCGCTCCTCGCGGGCGTCCCGTTTGCCGTGCAGCGTGCGGAGCTGGAATCGGTGCAGGGAGAGGCTGGATGGTGGGATGCGCCGGGAATCGAGTTTCAGGTCGTCGAGGACGACTGGAGCCCCGTTACCGGCGTGGAAATGCTCCGTACTCCGGGTCATACTCCGGGACACCAATCCATGCTCGTCCGCACTGCCGATCAGCCCTGGCTGTTCACCTGGGACGCGGTCTACACAGAGGAGCACTGGCGCACCGGAAAGCTGGGCGCGGTGAGCGATGTCCCGGCGGCAAGGGCCAGCATCGAGCGCCTGCGCCAGATCGCGGCGGCCGAAGACGCCCGGCTCATCTTCGGACATGATGTCGGTCAGTGGGGCTCCCTGGGCATGGGGGACGAGCCGAGGCTCATCGTCGAGACACCGTGAAGGATTTACGAGCTCAGGTCACCTCGCTCGTTCCCGGGGCCCGCCGTGCCATCGGCGGAGGAGTGTACCGGACCCCACTGGAGCGCTCTCTCTGGCTCTCCGAGATGGCAGGCGGCGACGTGTTCCTCAAGCTGGAATGCTACCAGCCGACCGGCAGCTTCAAGGTGCGTGGAGCGCTCTCCGCCATCTCGTCTCTCTCCCCGGATGAGCGATCACGCGGTGTCATTACCGCCTCTGCCGGCAATCATGGCCTGGGCGTGGCCTATGCCGCTTCGCGACTCGGGGTCGAGGCCACGGTGGTGGTGCCGGACAACGCGAGCCCGGCCAAGGTCGCGGCTCTGGAGCGCTTCCCCATCACCCTCCTCCGCGGCGGTGAAAGTTACGACACCGCGGAGCAGAAGGCGCTCGATCTGTCGGTGGAAACCGGCGCCATCTTCGTCTCCCCCTACAACGACCTGCGGGTCATCGCCGGGCAGGGAACCATCGGCGTCGAGCTACTGGAAGACGCGCCCGATCTGGATGCAGTGCTGGTTCCGGTGGGCGGGGGCGGGCTGATTTCCGGCATCGGCTCCTGGCTGAAGGCAGTCAACCCCTCCATTCAGATCATCGGGGTGCAGTCGGAGGCATCTCCAGCCATGGAGCGGGCCATTGCCGCGGGCAAGCTGGTCCAGATCCCGATTCTCCCCACCCTGGCGGACGGCCTTGCCGCCAACATCCAGCGCGACTCGATCACCTTCGATCTGGCGAGTGAGCTGGTGGACCGCCTGGTCCTGGTGTCCGAGGAGGAGATCGCGGCGGCTGTCAGAGAGAGTTTCCATGAGCTGCACCTGGCGCTGGAGGGTTCGGCAGTGGTGGGCATCGCCGCGATCGCGAACGGTCACTTCACCGCTCTGAAAAGCAAGCGAGCGGCGGTGCTGATTACCGGTAGAAACATTGCTGCCGAGAGGCTGCTGGACCTCTTGCGGTAACGTGCGGAGCGTGTAATACTCGCTGTAGAGGTACTACTCCATGGCATACCGATCTTCTGAGACGACGGTGACTGAAAAGGGGCAGGTTACAATCCCGGTTGACGTGCGGAAGGCGCTAGGGATCAAGCCACGTGACCGGGTGCGTGTGGAATACGACCCGGAGCAGGAGGTTGCCGTTATCCGGCCATTGCCTTCAGTCGTCGCGGCACTCTACGGGATTGTTGAGCCCCGGCAGAGACCCGAAGACTTCCGTGCGCTCCGTGAGGAGTTCGAGCGCGGAGTAGCGGAAGAAGTGATGGCTGAGGATCGATAGAGCCGGCGAATTGCCGCGTCGTTTTCTCGATACCAACGTCCTGATACGTCTCTTTACCCGAGACGATCCCGTCAAGGCAGAGTCAGCCGCCCAACTCCTCGCCCGCGTGGCACGCGGAAACGAGCGGCTGGCTATTTCTCCCCTGGTCGCTTTCGAGGTTATCTTTCTTCTTCACGGAACGTACAGAGTCCCGCGGGGTCAAATGCGTGATGTAATGAAGACCGTCATCTCCATGCGGGGCGTTGATCTGCCGGATAAGGGTGTGTGGCTTCACGCGCTCGACCTGTACGCCGAAACCGCCGTGTCGTTCGCGGACGCATTCAACGCCGCGTACATGAAGGGGCGCGGGCTTGCCGACATTTACTCATGGGATACTGACTTTGACCGTATCGAAGGCATCAGGCGACTGGAGCCGGAGTAGCCCTCCCACAACTACTACACTGGCGTCTCTTCGATGACCTCCGGCGGGTTGCGGGTGATGCGCACCTTCTTGATGCGCTTGCCCTCGACCTCGATGACTTCGAGTGTCAGGCCATCGCTCTGCACGATGTCGCCCATCTCCGCCACGTCGCCCAGCCGCTCGAAGACAAAGCCGCCCAGGGTCTCGATCCCGTTGTCGGCGGGAAGCTCGATCTCCATCTCTTCGTTGACCTCTTCGATGCGCATCATGGCGTCGAAGACCCATTCGTCGTCGTTGACGCGGACCACCAGAGGCTCCTCGGTGTCGTACTCGTCCTGGATCTCGCCAACGATCTCTTCCAGCAGGTCCTCGATTGTCACCAGACCGGCCGTGCCGCCGTATTCGTCCACCACGATGGCGATGTGGACCTTCTTCTTCTGGAACTCGCGCAACAGATCGTCGGCTCGCTTGGACTCCGGCACGAAGATCGCCTCACGCGCGATGTCGCGCAGGCTGACGTTGATCTCGTTCTCACGGATGTAGCGGAGCAGGTCCTTGTCGTAGAGGATGCCGACAATGCGGTCGATGGACTCGTCGTAGACGGGTATCCGGGAGTGCCCTTCTCGCAGGACCACATCCAGCGCGTCCATCAGCGGCATGTCGGCCTGAACCGCCACCACATCCACTCGCGGCTTCATCACCTCGCCCGCCTGAATCCGGTCCAGGTTAACGACCCCCTCGATCCGGTCGACTTCCTCCTCGCTCATGCTGCCGCTTTGCTCGGCCAGCGTGAGCGTCGCCCGCACCTCGTCCTCGGTCACCACCGGCACCGCCGACATGCCGCCGCCCTGTCCCAGCACGGTCATGAGCGCGCTTACCACGGTGCCAAGGGTGACGATCACGGGGTGGAGGATGATGGAGAGAGCCCGAACCGGCCGGGCCAGGATGACCGCCACGGCGCTGGGCCGGCGGACGGCAATGTTCTTGGGGGTTAGCTCCGAGAAGATCAGAACGACAATACTCAACCCTACGGCGACGGCGATCTCATTCCAGGGTCTGGGAAGAATCTGATCGAAGAGCAGCGTGGCCACGCTGGACGAAACGATCAGTGAGGTGGAGTTGACGATGAGGATGGTCGTCAGGAAGCGGTTCGGGTCCTTGCGCAGGTAGGCGATGGACCGACCGACGCCTCCGCGCTCCTCCAGGTTGTGAACGGCAGCCGGAGTGAGGCCGGTGAGGGCGGTTTCGGCGGCTGCGGCCATGCCCGCGAAGAGGATGGTCAGGACGAGGATGATCGCCTCGATCCATGCAATGCTCACGGTTAGATCAACGACTCCTGTCTGAAGCGCTCAACCTGAAAGAGGGCGCTGATCGACATTCCTTCGTGAATGCGCCTGATGGCCTCCCCGATAAGGAATGACACGTCAAGCTCGACAATCTTGCTGTCCCGGCACTCGGGCGGTATCTGGATGGTGTTGGTGACCACCACGCGGTCCAGCACACTCTCATGAATCAATTCCGGCGCCTCCCCTGCCAGAACCGGATGCACGGCGTATGCCATGACACGGGTGGCCCCGCGCTCGATCAGCAGGTCGGCGGCGCTGGCCAGGGTTCCGCCGGTGGAGACCATGTCATCCACGATCACCGCCGTCTTCCCGTGCACGTCGCCCACCATCTCCAGCACCTCGCTTCGATCCGGTTCCGGCCGGTGCTTGGCGATGAGGGCGAAGGAGGCACCGACCCGGTTGCGGAACTCGTATGCCCGGGCTACCCCTCCTGCATCCGGCGAGACCACCACGATGTCTCCATGCACGTGGTCGAGCAGGTGGTCGGCCAGGATGGGGATGGCGGTCAGATTGTCGACGGGCACGTCAAAGAAGCCCTGAATGGCGGGGGCGTGGAGATCCAGGGCGACAACGCGATCGGCGCCCGCCGTGACGATCAGATTGGCGACCAGCTTGGCGGTGATCGGCTCGCGTCCCGACGTCTTCTTTTCCTGCTTGGCATAGCCGTAGTAGGGGATCACCGCGGTGATGCGCGCCGCCGACGCCCGCCGCAGGGCGTCCATCATGATGAGCAGCTCCATGAGGTGGTGATCGCTGGGCGCGGATGTGGGCTGAATCACAAAGACGTCCGCGCCGCGCACATGCTCGTTGATCTTGATCCGGGTTTCCCCGTTCTTGAAGGTCCCGACCAATGCCTGCCCGAGCGGGACGCCCAGATAGCGGGTGATGCCTTCGGCCAGAGGCCGGTTTGCGCTACCGCTGAAGATCTTCAGGTCCATCATGACGCCCCTTGTTCTGCTTCTCGGTCCTTGTCTCGATCCGGCAACGGCCTGGCCGGCACTCCCGCGACTCGCTCTCCCGGCGCCACGTCGTGGGTGACCACGGACCCGGCACCGGTGTAACTCCGCTCGCCAACCTGGAGCGGTGCTCGCAGCATGGTATCGCTACCGATAAATGCGTCATCCCCAACCCGCGTTCGGTGCTTCTCGCTGCCATCAAAGTTGCATGTGACCGTTCCTGCGCCAATATTGACACGCTCTCCAATCTCGGCGTCGCCGACATATCCAAAGTGATGCATCCGGCTTCCGGCTCCAAAGGTCGAGCTCTTGATCTCGGCATGGGTTCCGATATGGGCTCCCGGACCAATCCGCGTCCCGGGCCGGAGATGCGCGTACGGCCCGACCACGACATCGTGGTCGAGCGTGGAGTCGCGAATGGTGGAGGCGACCACGGTGCAGCCGTCACCGATGCTGGATGAGGTGATATGGCTGTTGGGGCCGATCCGGCAGCCGGATCCGATTCTGGCCGCACCCTCGATGATGGTGAAAGGGTGGATCACGGTGTCCGGGGCAATGACGGCATCCTCGTCGATAAAGGTACTGGCGCTGTCGAGGATAGTCACGCCTTCTGCCATGAGGCGCCGGTTGGTGGCTCGATAGACGGCGCGGCCGGTCTCCTCGAGCTGGATAAGGTCATTCACGCCCATCACCTCCATGCCGCCGGGAATAGTGATCGCCTCCACGCCATATCCCTGCCGCACCGCCATGTGGACGAGATCGGTGAGATAGAGCTCGTTCCTGGGTGGGTGCGGCTGCAGACCGGCAAGCGCCCCGCGCAGGAACGCGGCGTCAAAGACGTACGCTCCCAGGTTTACCTCCGTGAGCGATCGCTGTTCCGGCGTCAGATCGGCCTCCTGGACCAGCGCCGAGGGCCCGCCGCCATCGCGCACCACGCGGCCAAAGCCGCGGGCATCCGCGGCATGCGTGGTGAGAAGCACGACCGATGCTCTGCTCTCGGTCTGGAGATCCAGCATCCGGCGGTAGACGTCCCCCGAAATCATGGGCTCGTCACCGTGGACGATCAGAACGCGGCGGACGGACGGGTCGAGCGCGGCGACCCCGACACGTGCAGCATCGCCGGTCCCCCCCTGATCCTCCTGCAGCACATACCGGCAGCGATCGCCGGCCGTCTGGCGGATCTGGCCGGCGCCGTAGCCGACGACGACTACCGGGTCCGGGAAACCGGCGTCGGCCAGAGAATCCAGCACACGGATCAACATCGGCTTCCCGGCGAGCCGGTGAAGCACTTTTGGCAGGCGGCTCTTCATACGGGTTCCCTTCCCGGCGGCGAGAACGAGCGTGGCGTCGCCGCTCACGGCTGGGAACCCTTGCCTAGGTGGACGGGATCGTCCGACCCGCTATGAGATCGTTCCAACAAAAAAGTGAAGCTCCTCCTTCGCGGCTTCACCAGTCCCCGGGTCCCTGTGCTGTCCTTCCCTCGAGTGGAACAGTGGCTGGGGCGGCAGGATTCGAACCTACGATCGCGGATCCAAAGTCCGCTGCCTTACCGCTTGGCCACGCCCCACCGCACTTCGATTCTACGGTGTGCCAGAAAATAGGGTCAACCGGATCGCGTGTAAGGGGTGTGACTGACGATGTTGCAGTGGGTGGCGCGAGGCGGTGTAGGGCCGATTGCCCATCGGCCCTCCACCTCACCCGTCGATTGCACCGCGGCCCCGTCGTTGATGGACGTCGATGATCGCACCTATGCGCCGACGTCCCTGTCACACCGCTAAAACGTGAGTCACACCCGCGTGTAAGCGTTCGGCAACAAAGAGCAGACGATTGGTGGAGTGTCCTTGATAGACTGCCGTGGTCACCCATGCGTATCTGTTCCGCTCGCCACCTTGCTCTCGCCGCGCTCGTATTTGTTCTCGCCGCCTGTGGGTCAACCGCAGCCGGTCCCGGTCCGACGGGGTCGGCCAAGCCCACGACCACGCTCCGAGTCTGGTACAGCACCGACGATCCCGCCGAGCGGGATTGGTCGCAGCAGCTAGGCCGGCGCTACGAGGCCTCGCATCCAGGGGTCAGGGTCCAGTTCAGCGTCTACAGTTTCGAGGACCTGAACACCAAGCTGCAGCTTGCCCTGTCCGCGGGAACGCCGCCGGATGCAGTGTATGTCACACCTCGCGGGCCCGGGATTCCCGTCTACGTCGCCAATCACCAGCTCAGGGACCTGACCTCGTACGCCCGCGTCGGGCACTGGGCGGCACATCTGCAGCCCGGCCTTCTGGCGCAGTACAACCAGCCCTTCTCCTATCTGGGAGCGCCCCGCGGGCACATTGTGGCGGTCCCGACCACGCTGGCGGCCGTGGGCGTCCTCTATAACAAACGGCTGCTGGCACGGCTGCACCTGGCCGTGCCCCATTCTCTGGCGGCCTTCGACGCCGCACTGGTCAAGGCGAAAGCGGCCGGATACACGCCTATCGGCATCGGCAATGAAGATGGGTGGGTCGGCGACGATCTCTATCTCACCCTGGTCAACGCCATGCTTCCTCCGGCGGCGCTGCGGCCCGAGCTTCGGCTGAGCCCGAAATTTAGCTTCACCGGCCCCACCTTCCTGCGTGCTGCGAGCCACCTGAAGGGCTGGGCCTCGAGCGGCTACCTGACGCCCAATTTCGGCGGCCTGGATGCCCAGGAAGGGATCAACCTCTTTTTCCGCGGCAAGACGCTCTTCCAGCTCATCTCCAGCTCCGAGAACCCGCAGATCACCCAGAACGAGCGGGCAACCAGCTTGCCCATCGGGGTCTTTGCCTTTCCCACCGAGCGGGGAACCCGCACCTCGCCCAGCAGCGGCTACCTGGGATGGGTTATTCCCGAGGCCGCCGCCCATCCGCAGGCGGCGGCCGGCTTCATCGGGAGCCTGCTCACGCCGTCTACCGCCCGCTTCCTGCTTGCGCACGGCTCCATTCCGGGCGTGCAGACCGGCTCTCTCCACAGCGATATGGCCTGGGAGGAGGAGTACCTGGGTGCCGTTCGCAGCGCGGAGCCCGGTATCTACCTCGACGCCGCGCCCGTTACCAACCTGAATGCGACCATGGAAGCGAACGTGCAGCTGCTCTTGCAGGGGTACGAGCATCCCTCGTTCCTGGTCAAGAGCCTCGAGAAGGTCTATGCATCCCATGGAAACGGCGGTAGTACCGCGCGTATCGACGGCGAGTTCTAGGCGACTCCCCCGGGGGCCGCTTCTTGCCTGCGCCCTGCTCCTGCCCGCCGCCGCGGTGTACGGCCTTTTCCTGCTCTGGCCCATGGCGGAGGTGGTCTGGCTCTCTCTGTTCCACTGGACAGGGTACGGACCAAAAGCCTTCACCGGCCTCTCCAACTATGCCGCCCTCTGGAACGATACGTCGTTTCATGGCAGCGTCCGGCACTCGCTGGCCTGGGAGGGCGCCGCGATCGCCGTCCCGTCTCTGCTCGGATTCGGACTGGCCCTGCTTCTGCGCCGAAGCCGCGGACACGCCCTCATCCTGAGCGTCCTCTTCTTTCCTGCTCTGCTATCTCCGGTGGTGGTCTCCTCCATCTGGGTCCTGATGTATTCCCCCGCCACCGGCCTCCTCGACACGGTGTTCCGCGGCCTGGGAATCCCCGCCGTGGATTGGCTCGGCAATCCCTCCCTGGCGCTGCCGGCGCTCTTCGTCGCCTGGTTCTGGGGCGCCACCGGCGTCTCCGGATTGATCCTGTGGGTGGCGCTGGGCCGGATCGGGCGGGAATGGCTCGACATCGCCGCGGTGGAAGGGGCAGGTCCGCTGTGGCGGCTGCGTCACGTCATTCTTCCTGGCGTCCGGCGTCCGGCGGTGCTGGTCCTGGTGATCAATGCCGCCCTCGCATTCGAAGTGTTCGATCTGGTCTTCGTCACCACCGGTGGCGGTCCCGGCTACGCGACCATGATGCTCCCCATGGAGATCTACGGCCGCGCCTTTGGCGGCCAGGCGGGGAGCGGAGCGGCCGTGGCCACGATTCAACTGATCGCCGGCCTCCTGCTGGCACTTGCCGCCTCGCGCCTCTTCAGTGGGGGTGAGAGCCTGGACACCGGCGAGCCGCAGGCGATTGCTGCGCGGCCGGCCCCCACCATCCTGTCCGGGCTGGTCGCCGCTGTCTGGCTGCTTCCTCTCCTCTGGCTGCTCCCGCTGGCGCTGGAACCAGGGCAGGGGCTGCTCATCAACGGCATCTCCTTCCATCCCGATCGCTGGAATCTCGCCAATGCCGGAGCCGTCTGGCAGCAGGGGTTCGGCGGGGCCATGGGCGAGAGCCTGGGAATCGCGGCGCTGGTGGTGGCCGGCACCCTCCTCCTCTCCGCCCCTGCCGCCTTCGCACTCTCCCGGCTCCCTGCCAGGACGGCACTTTTGCCCGGCGCTATCCTCCTCACCGGCCTCTTTCAGCCGACCAGCGCCCTCATCATTCCGCTCTTCTCCTGGCTGCGCGACCTGGGACTGCTCGGCTCCACGTGGGGCGTCGTGCTGCCCGAGATCGCGCGCTCCATTCCGCTGGCGGTCCTGATCCTCTGGGCATTCCTGGCGCAGCTTCCCCGGGAGGTGCTGGAAGCGGCTCAGGTGGACGGTGCCGGGATGGTTCGGCTGATGGTTTCGATTGCCCTGCCGCTCACCACCCCGGCGCTGGCGGCGGTCGGCATCTGGTCATTTGTCTCCTCGTGGAATGAGTATCTGCTGCCACTCCTGGTCTGGCAGGACGGCTCGGCCCAGACGGTTCCGGGCCTTCTCGCAACCTTTATCGGCCGCTCCGATACCGAGGTCGGACTTCTGGCCGCAGGCACGCTGATGGCCACCGCGCCCTCGCTCCTGGTCTTTCTCCTGCTGCGTCACCGCGCCGCCTCCGGCGTTGCCGCCGCCGAGCGAACCGTCGCATGAACGTCTTCCTGGCGCTCCTCCTTGTGGCCGCCCACGCCGCGTCGGCGCCGTACACCCCCGGGCTGCAGGGAGAGGTCACAGGGTATCGGCTGGCCGGCATCGAGCCGGACGGCGATCCGCTCGATCAGGTGGTGCTCTCCACCACCCTCTCCCCCTCAGGCGGCCTGCCGCGGCTGCACCTGATCGTCAACTCCTACCTGGAGAACTTCAAGCCGGACACCACCCCCATCCTTCCCGACTTGCTGCACGAGAACAGGACGGCCACCAATCTGGGTGGGTTTCTGAATGGCAAAGCCCTGATCACCGACGATGCCGGAAATCTTCTCTACGTGGGCGCCTTTCTGGCGGAGGCATTTCTGAACAACAGCAATCACACGGTGATGCGCGTCGTCGGCGTCAACGCCGCCAAGGGCGGCTCGGGACAGCTGAAGGGCACCTTCGCGCTGAAGAAGACCGGCTCGCTGGCGGGGGATCTGAGTGGGGCTCTGACCCTTCCGCCCGCCGCCCGCGCCGAGATTGCGAAGAATCGGGGCGCAAAGATGGAGAGCGTGGAGAAGATCATCGGGCTGGTGACGGTGAAGCCGCACGCCATGATGGGCCGCTCGACGCACTCGACCAGCGCCCCGCTGCACACCGGCTATGGAAAGAAGGGCAACAAGTCAACGAACCCGAGTCCGTCTCCCTCGGCATCACCCCCGCAGCGAAGGCTGTCCCCCGTAACTATCGTGGCCGGCGCGGGAGCCGTTGCCTGCCTCCTCGCCGCGGTCGCCCTGTGGCTATGGCAGCGACGCACGACTACATCTGATTCCCCGGTGGAGTAACCCTTCGGATCTGCAATCACGAAGCCGATGGCTATTGGGCGATGGGCGGACGTGCAGGGCCGATGTGCAATCGGCCGCTGCACCGACGTGCAGTTTTCTGTTTGGCACCCACCAAGCCTCAGTCACCGCTCAGATGCAGAGTCTCCGAGGACTTCGAGGAACACTCCGTCACGGAAACCAAAGGGCGCCTTGCGAGGCGCCGGCCGATTGCACATCGGCCCTACAACTGTGACTCGGAGCGAACGCGTGTACTCCGGTCTATCTGATCAGTCAGTCTGCTCAATCTCCGCCAGTCTCCGTAACTGCCTGACCGGGTCCCAGCCGTCCGGTGGCGGATCGCTCCGCGCATGAGTCCACGGCATCCCCTTTGCAACCCAAAGCTGCCGCCACTGCTCGTAACTGTGGCCCTGGTCTTCATCTGTGAATCCGTATTCGAAGCCGCATGAAGGGCAGATTTCGTACGACCCTCCGCCGTCGACTGGTGACCGTGGAGGCTCAAGTAAACCTGGGTAACCGCAAACGGGGCATGTGAACGTCATGGCATCCATAGAATATCGCCCTATAGACGTGCTCAGTACAGTGTCCCAAGTTGTGCGTAGCTGTAGCGGACGTAGACCGTCGTGCCGCTGCGCGTAGACGTCAAGATGTGGTCCTGAGTAAACTGCTGGTAACGTCGTTGCTTGCGTGCTGCGTTTCGGTATGGCTAGTCATTCATCTCTTCGGCTTATCTCTCGACCGCCAGGCATCCGCCTGGCGGTTCCGCTTCTTGCCGCGCTGCTGGCCGCCTGGGTGCCGGCCGCGAGCGCGCAGGCGGCCACTCCCGCCTCGCTGGCGCTGCCTCGCTCCATCTTTCCCGCTGATGCCTCTGTTCACCCTCACGTCGATACGTCGGCTACCGTGGACGTTCTGCACGCGCGTCCCTTCGTAGCGTTCGGGGAGAGCGCCGGGTTGGGCGAGACGGTGGGGTGGTCGGTGCGGCCTCGCGTTCGGTTCACTCTGCACTATCACGCCTCGCTCTATCCCGACCCAGTCCGGACCGCCACTGCTTTCGGGGACGCGCGCGCCTCGCTCTGGGAGTATGGAACGCCCATCAGGATCGGCGGACGCATTGGCTTCCAGGTGCGCGAGCGAAAGGGGATCGTCGATGTGGCCCTGGTCCTGCACCACGGGAATGCGGAAATCGAGCTGCAGCTCGCCTACCACACGTCCATCGGCGCCGACAACGCTCGGCTGGGCCTTGACGTGCTGGAGCGGGCTGCTGGAGCCGCCTCGACGATTATGACCAGCGCAGGAACTGGAATGCAGCTGAACAGCGGCCCTGCTCACCCTCCCACAATGGTGGCTCCGCCGGGGACCGGCCCGGTGGTGAAGAGTCCCTCCCTGATGGTGATGCAGAGTACGAGCAACGGCCGGGGCGCGGCACCCGATCCGGGCGGCTTCCGATTGGGTATGCCCGGGCTGGCCCACCAGGGCGCTGCCTCTCGGCTGGTCCCCCCCGGCGGGCTCTCACACTACGCCGTGACCTCGGCCAACGCGGGCGGAGGGCAGTGGTACAACAGCGCTTCCCTGTATCCGGACACTGCGTCCGCGGCCACCGCTCTGGCGTCCCTCCCTGGAGAGGTAACCTCGGTACCCGGCGCCTCCCAGGCAACGTTTTGGGATCAGGGAGGAGAAACGGTCCTCACCTTCCGGGTCGACAATGTCCTCTCGGTGCTGGCGGGCTTCGGCGTGGGGCCGGAGGCGCGAGATCTCCTGGCGCGTCAGATCATCAAGATGGTCCCCACCTGGCTGCACGCGCAGGGCACTCAGATCGTGGACGGGCGAGGCAACCCGGTCCACCTGACGGCGCTGAACTGGTACGGGGCCGAGAGCCCGGATTTCGTGGTGGGCGGGCTTGACTACCGGCCCTATCAGCAGATTCTGCAGACGATCAGTGACCTTGGCTACAACACCATCCGGCTGCCCTTCTCCAGTCAGCTGGTGGAGCAGAACCCGATCGTGAACGCCCACCTCAATGCCAACCCGCAGTTGCGTGGCCGTCACGCGCTCGACATCCTCGATGCCATCGTCAACTACGCCGGGGCACTGGGGCTCTCCGTCATCCTGGATAATCACCGCTCGGAGGCGGGGTGGAGCACCGAGCCCAACGGTCTCTGGTATACGCCGCAATTCTCGGACGCGTCGTTCGTCTCCGATTGGGCGGCCCTGGCGGCCCGCTATGCCCGGAGCAACACGGTGATCGGACTGGATCTGCGCAACGAGCCGCACGGGACCGCCACCTGGGGAGACGGCAATGCTGCCACCGACTGGCGGGCGGCGGCGCAGCGCGCCGGCAATGCCGCCCTGGCCGCGAACCCCAACGTCCTGATCGTCGTCGAGGGAGTCCAGTATTACGGAACCGCGCCCAGCGCCTGGTGGGGCGCCAATCTCATGGGCGTGGCCACCGCCCCGGTTCAGCTTCAGTACGCGGATGGATCGCCGGCCCGCGATCGCCTCGTCTATTCGGCGCACGACTACGGGCCTGGCATATGCGGCAGTGGCTGCCCCTGGTTCAACAGCACCACGACCTACGCTTCCCTGGAGCAGGTGTGGGACTCGTACTTCGGCTACATCGTGGCCGACCCGTCGCAGCCGTATGCCGCGCCCCTCTGGATCGGCGAGTTCGGCACCTGCAACGCTCAGAGGACCTGTGTTCAGGACACGGTCCCCGGCTCCCAGGGGCAGTGGTTTGCCTCCTTCGTCCAGTACCTCTCCAGCCGTCACCTGGGCTGGGCGTACTGGTCCGCGAACGGTACCCAATCGTCCGGCGCCACGCGTGCCTACGGCCAGGCGGAGGGCTACGGGCTCCTCTCTCCCGACTGGTCCACGCCCACCCCCTTCGTCCATGCCGCTCTCCAGGGGATCATGAACGACCTCCAACCACCTCAGTAAGGTGGAGGGCGGATGTGCGATCCGCCTGCGCTTTCGCGGGTGCGACCCATCGCAATGGGTGCCTCGAAAGTCGCAATGGATCGATCCGCGGCGCGCCTTCCGTGTCCCGGGTCCATGCTGGTTCAGTGGTCGATCTCATGGAGGGCAGTTCCTCCATGACCGGCCGTGAGCATCCCCTGTCTCCGGTGGTCCCGACACGGTCACATCTGTCTGCATCCCCTCTGTCCGATGACCCCCAGGGATGTCCCACTGTAGCCGGACCTTCCATGGTCCGGTGGGTCGATCCCCTTCTGGTTCCTTCCCACCCGCCTGGTCCATGCCCAGCCGGCCCGCGGAGGGACCGGCGACCGGGGAACGCTGGCCGGATGACCCAACCAGTCGGTTGCGAGAATCCAGCCACAGCGAGGCAGTGGCCGGATGAAGAGACAGCCGGGGTGCGGGCACCCGGCCACGGAGGAACCGTCCTACATTGGTCCGCCACTCGATAACCATTGGAGGCACGAATCAAAGCCGGCCGGGGGGCCGCGGGCGATTGCAAATGGCCCTGCCCTTTTTCAACTTTCCGGATTACATGCGGGAGCCGCCGGAGCCGAATCGGAGGCTGTGATAGCGTGATTTGAAACGCTGAGAGGCATTTCTCCATGAGGAGGAGCGGGTGGCAGACGCATCGGTCGGGCCGGCAGGATCGTCCACCGAGCTACGGCGAGCGGTAGGGCCGTGGGGATCGTATACCTGGGGCTACGCCGATGTGGGCGCCGATATCTACGTGGCGCTGGGACTGGTCATCGCCACCGCCGCGGGCAGCGCCAACATCGCCTTTCTTTTCGCCGGGATGATCTATGCCACCATCGGCCTGGCCTACACCGAGCTGGCGGCGATGTACCCGCTGGCAGGGGGCGGGCAGTTCTGGGTGATGCGGGGGCTGGGAGACGTCTTCGGCTTTACCGCGGGCTGGTCGGTCTTGCTGGCGTTTACCGTCGATATCGCCCTTTTTGCCTACATCTCGGTCAGCTACCTCGACCGCTTCTTTCCGCAGTGGAATCATGCCCCGTACATCATCTACCAGGGCATCGCCATGGTGATCCTGCTGCTGATCCTGAACACGGTCGGCGTGCGCGAGTCCTCCAGGCTGAACGAGATGGTCGGCGCCATCGACATCGCCGCCGAGAGCATACTCATCTTTATCGGCTTCTTCTTTGCCTTCATGCCGGATTTTTACTGGCATCAGGTGACGTTCTTCTGGGGCCACTTCGACGGCACCAAGCTCATGTTCGGGACCTCGCTGGCGATCATCTCCTTTGTCGGTCTGGAGTCCATCTCGCAGGCGGCGCAGGAGACCGAGCGGCCCACGACGATCATCCCGCGCACGTCGCTGGCGCTGATTCTGACCATCCTGGCCTATGCTATCGGCCTGAGCAACCTGGCGCTGGGAGTCGTTCCCTGGGAGTCGTACGATCCCAGCACCACCAATGTCGCCTGCCAGGGTCTCGGTCCCAGCGCCTGCTCGGCGCTGCACCTGCAGCACGAGAACGCCCCCATGCTCTGGCTGGCCCAGCACCTTCCCGTGATCGGCGCGTACATGGTGCCGATTATTGCCGTGCTCGGCACCATTCTGCTCATGATCTCCTCCAACTCGGGTGTCTATGGGTCTTCGCGCATCGTCTATTCCATGGCGCACAACGACCTGATGCCGAAGATCTTCACTTACGTGCATCCCAAATTCAAGACTCCGATCGTGGCGCTCTTCGTCTTTGCCGGGATCGCCGTACTCGAGTTCATCGCCGCCGGCCTGACCTCGAATGCCCTGGAGACGCTGGCGCAGATGTACGCGTTCAGCGCCGCGGTGAATTACCTGCTGGTGTTCATCGCGCTCCTGCGCCTACGCTTCACCGATACGGACACGCCGCGGACCTTCCGGATGCCCTGGAACGTGGCCATCCGACGGCCGCAACGGACCTACGACGTTCCCATCAGCGGCGTAATCGGCGTCCTCTTCCTGCTGGCGGTGCTGGTCATGGTGGTCATCACCAACGCCATCGGGCGGGTCGCCGGCCCCCTGTGGGTCGTGGCGGGTTTTGTCGTCTACTACACGTACCGCCGCTACCGGCACCTGCCTGTCCTGCAGTCGCTGCCGCGCGACTGGTCGCGGATGCAGATCGAGGTCTACGAGGAGTCCGGCGAAACCGGCCTGGCGGACGAGTACCGCGACGCCTTGCGCCGCGCCGAGCGCAAGCAAAAGGGACCGCGGCCGCCGGGATCGGCACCTCCACCCCGGTCGTGACGGGCTACCGCTGCTTCTGGTGCTCTTCCTGCCTGGCCGGAGCACCCTGCCGCCCATAGTGGCCGTCCTGAAGGTAGGACTCCGGGATCACCCCGTCGGCGAATGACCAGCTATCCAGCGCTACATGCCTGCAGCCGACACAGATCTTCCAGTGGAGATTGACTTCGCGCTGCCCCGCCGCCTGTCGGTCTGTCCGATAGTTGACGAGATGGCGCCCGCAGTTCGGACACATCTCGTTCATATCTCCCTCCGTTCCTCAGCACCCGCTCTCTGGTTCTCCTATATATGGCAAGATGTATGCCCAGGCGGGAACGAAGCACACCGAAAGGTGCCGGAGGGCGCGGCGCGCTAGTGTTTGGCGGGCTGATCCACCACCGGTTGCGGCGGCTCCGGTGGAGAGGCCGGATCCGGCTGCAAGTCGATGAATCCGGAGTCGTCCTCCGGCCCCACGGGGGCAGTGTAGTCGGGCGGCACGTCCTGGGTGGCGGGCGGTTGCTCCTCGGTCATCGCGATCCTCCTAACCGGTGGGGGCGAGCGCGTGGAGGCGGTCCAGCGTCCCCTGGCGCTTCAGGTCGTCCATGATCTCTCCAGGCGGGATGGAGATTCCCTCGTCCTCCCAGATGCGGTCACAATAGGCTCTGGCCATCTCCTCTAGCTGCTCGTCGCTGAACCACTCGCCGAGCGACATGCGGAGCGGAACCTCGAAGCGGATATTGGGCCGCGCCTTCTGCCGCCCCTGCCGCACCAGCGCATGCGCCTCATCCCACGACATGCCGCGGTAGTTGACCAGATACCAGACAACGGCGGTGGCGGAGCGAGAAATCCCGGCGTGACAGTGGATCAGGACGCGCTTCCCCTCGCGGACCCATTGGTCGAGCTGCGCCACTGCCAGGTTGTAACGGTTGACGATTTCGTCGTGCTCCTCGTGGGAGTAGCCATCGATGATCGAAAACCACCGATACTCGACATTGCCACCCGTGACAAGCGGACGCACCGTGGTGGGTGCATCCGGGGTCATGGAGAGGATGGCGTCGAAGGGAAGGACTTCCGGCTCGGAGACGAGCCCTCCCACCGCCAGCTGATCGTCTACCCAGTCGAAGTTGGTGTATTGCATTCAATCCCCCCATCCAGAGATCATTCCTGTTCCATGCTACCTACCGCGCCCCGATCTCCAGCCAGCTCGGTACGGCGCGCCGTACCGAGGGATCTGTCATCGGGTACGGCACACGATGCTGCACTGCTGTCCCGACAATCCCCTCAGCCCGCTTCGTAGTTACCGCAACTTCATTGCGGTCTGCGCCTCAGCGCGCCTCCTGGTAACGAGACTCCGATGTCGTTTACCCGTGAATACGTCGCTTCCACCGGCCAGGCACGGAGCAGGGTGCGGACACCGAAGCCGGCCGGCGGGCCGGCGGGCGATTGCACATCGCCCCGACACCTCCAACCTCCCCGCTGCAACATCTTGGGCTGCACCCCTGTGACGCGGCCCTGGTGACACATTTCTCGCTCTCGTATAAGCTAAGAGCCGGGTGGCATGCTTCGGCCACCGTCTGACTATGCCCTGCGGGCATCCGCGCCGAGGCGTGGCAGGACCGGGAGGACAACCTATGGTGCAAATCACCGTCACGACCCGCTAGCGAGTTTTTCACCGCTTGTACGCAGCCGGGTGAACGGGCTGCTGGTGTCGTGTTTCTGTGATTTGCATTCGTGCCCGGGGAGGCACAACTCCCATGTCCTCGGTTCGTGGTGGCGTCTGGAGCCACCCTCACTTCGTTCGCCTGTGGGCCGGTCAGGCGACCTCGATGTTCGGGTCCATGGTTGGCGGCTTTGCCTTCGACCTGGCCGCGATTTTGGTGCTGCGGGCCGGCCCCCCTCAGATTGCGATTCTCACCGCCTGCTCGCTGATCCCGGGGCTGATCGCTGGCCCCTGGATCGGTGTCGCAGCTGATCGGCTCGGCCACCGGCCGCTCATGATCGCGGCGGACCTCCTGCGCGCGGCCGCGGCCGCCTCTATTCCGCTGGTGGCGCTGGTCGGTCATCTCACCCTCCTTCAGCTCTATGCGGTTGCAGCGGTGATGAGCGTCCTCAGCATGGCCTTCGACGTCTCCTTCCGCGCCTACATACCGGTCCTGCTCGAGGGCCGGCACCTGGTCAGCGCCAACAGCGTTCTGCAGGGGACCGGCGCGGTGACGGAAGCGAGCGGCTGGGCAACCGCGGGCGTGCTGGTTCAGCTGTTTACGGCGCCCGCGGCCATTGCCATCGATGCCGTGTCCTTTCTGGTGTCGGCGTTCTCGCTGGCGTCACTCCGGTCGGCTCCCGATCCGCTGACCACATCCGCGGGAGCCGAGCAGCGGACGCTGAGCGCGGCGCTTGGCGGTGCGCGCGAAGTCCGGCTCAATCCCGTGCTGCGTGCGCTCACCCTCTCCGCCGTTGCCTCCGAAGCCACCGGACAGGCGGTCGGGGTGGTGATCATGCTTTTCTATGTGCGCGATCTGCACGTGGCGCCCGCACTGCTGGGGCCGATTCTCGGGATTGGCGGTATCGCCGCCGTTGCCGGGTCGCTCATCTGTGGCCGCGTGATCCGCCGCGTCGGCATCGGCCCGGCGCTGATCGGCAGCATGTATCTGAAAGGGTCCGGTCTGCTCTTCATTGCGCTGGCCGGCGGCCCGCTGCCCGTGATCATCGCCCTCTCCGTGGCCGGACAGTTCACCGACGTCGGGTGGTCGATCCACGACATTGCCGTGACCACCCTGCTCCAGGAGACGGCACCGGCCGGGCTCAGCGGGCGCGTGTTCGCCATCTACGAGACCGCGCGCTCTGCCTCCATGCTCACCGGTCTGGCTCTCGGCGCCGGTCTGGGAGCGGCATTTGGTTTCCGTGCCGTGCTGATCATGGCGTTCGGCGCCAGCCTTCTGATTCCGCTCATCCTGATCCTGTCACCGGTCCGCACCATGAAATCGCCTGTCGAGAAGGCAGCATAACCCCGCCGCCAGAAAGTCGATGATTCGACAACCCAGAGCCGATGCAGCCGTGCCGTTGATTGACCGAGAAAATGTAGGAAGGGTCCTATCTTTACGTGCCGGGAGAGAGCGGCTCCTCCTCATCCGGCTCTCGCCAGCCGAAGGCAGACACGGCGGTCGTTTCCAGGGAGACCACCCCGGGGACGCCGCGAAGACGCTCGACCAGCCGTTCCGCGGGGGGACGCCGTGAAGGCGTGTAGTGCAAGTACACGACATCCTCCTCGTCCGGCGCCCCACTCTGCAGTGTCAATGACTGAGGCCGCATGCCCGCCGCTTGCAGGATGCTCCAGATTTCGGCAATCTGCCCCTCCCGGCGCTGCAGGTGGAGGGTGAGCGTCTGGCTGCGCGGAAAGAGCCGGCGCTCCACCGGTGCCAGAAAGGCCAGGATGAGCAGCGCGCCGAGGGTTCCCGCCACCGATGCCAGGTAGAGGCCCGTGCCGACCGCCATGCCGATTCCGGCCACCACCCAGAGCCCGGCGGCGGTGGTCAGCCCGCGTACCACCTCCCGCCGGAGGATGATGGTACCCGCGCCCAGGAAGCCAATGCCGCTGACGATCTGCGCCGCCACCCGGCCGGGGTCAATCCCGACGTTGGGGCTGGTCATGAAAGTGGTAAACCCGTAGGCGGAGACCAGGGTGATCAGCGCCGAGCCGAGGCAGACCAGGGCATGGGTACGCATGCCCGCGGCGCGCTCTCCGCGCTCGCGCTCCAGACCCACGACCGCGCCAAGCAGTAGGGCCAGCCCGAGCCGGATCAGAACTTCCTGTGTGGATAGTGTTGGGACGTGCATGGAGAAGCGGCTCTCCCACCGTCCCAGCATAAGACCGGCTGCCGCCTGGCCCAGCGATCAGGGACGCGGGAAGTAGAAGGGGACCCTGACGCGGTATCGACTGTATCGTCGGCCGTATGCATCGCCCAGCCGCGTCTCCTCGTGAGCCGAGCCCAGAAGGAGATAGACGGTCGCGACGGCGGTGAAGACCAGGAAGCGGAGCGTCATCCTGGGGTTGGCCCAGAAGAGGACGAATGGGACCAGGTTGTTCGGGTGGCGCGTCAGGGCGAAGGAGCCACCGGTCCGGAAGGGTAGGTCGTCGGTCAGCTGCGGCCCCTGTGCCGGGTTCTGCACGATCGGCGTCCGGCCCCGGGCCCATTCCCATACGCCCTGCACGCCCAGCATGCGCCCGATTCCGATGCGGACATTGGCGTCCAGCGCCATCGCCGCCGCTCCCAACTGCAGCAGCCGAAGGAGGAACGACCATGGCCGCGGAACCTGATAGAGGGTCCGGCCGGAGAGTTTGTGGAAGCGACCCGCCAGGACGGCGAAGGAGAGCAGCGCCACGAGGTTGAAGACGAGCCGGTAGATGCCGTGGAAAGCTGTCTCGCCGAAGCGTCGCCTGAATGCATCCTTCACCGCCTCGCCCGCCAGGATGCTGTGAAGCACGGCGTAGACGGCCGTCCAGAAGGTACCCAGGAGAATGGTTCTCTTCACGCCAGCTCCGGGCGCAAGAGCCGTGCCGCTACGGTCCAGCCGCCAGACGCAGCTCGTGCGCCCGCTGCGCGTAGTACGACGGCGGATGCTCTGGAATCGAGGCCATGAAGGAGGCGGCGATCTTGCCCAGATACTCGCGCAGTGGGGGGTGCCGGAAGCCGAGCTCCAGCCTGGCTTTGCCCGGATCCAGAATCGAGGTCCAGTGCCCGGTGAAGGGGAAGACGTTATCTCGCTCCAGACCCGCGGCCCTGATGTCGTCCTCCGAAACCGGGGCGATAGTCAAGGGCGCCCGCATCTCGACAGCGACGATCTCCAGCATCTCGGCCAGCGTCGGGATCTCGTCCTGGGTGAAGTTATAGGCCTGTCCGAGGGTCTCCTGCCGGCCCAGCAGGGACATAATTCCGTCCACCACCGCGCCGCTGTACACGTGTCGGAGCTTGCGTCGGCCGCCATCGGGCAGGGGAATCGGGCCGCCGTCGAGAATACGCCGCATGTAGCTCTCCAGGCGCCCCGAGTAATCGCGCTCGCCATTGACGATGGGAATGCGCACCCGCGTGGAGGGAAGTCGGTTCCGCGACCAGGCATCCGTCAGCACATCCTCGGCGGCGCGCTTGTCCACGCTGTAGCGCCAGTCCGGCTCCTCGGCCGGGGTGGGAGGAGCCGGCATGATAGGGCCGTCGTAATCGCTCTCCCGGCTGGGAACGGGACAGTCGAGCCGGACCAGATAGACGGAGCCGGTGCTGATCATCACATACTGGTCGGTGCGGAGCGCTTCGACGGCGCTACGTGCGTCCTCGCCCGTGTAGCAGAGGAAGTCCACGGCAGCGTCGAACCGTCGCTCGCGCAACACGTCTGCGAACTCCAGACCGCGCCGGTCGGCAATCAATCGCTCCACCCGCCTCCCGAACGGATCCGGCGTCCGGCCGCGAGTCAGGATAGTGACGCGATGCCCGTTGAGGAGCAGCCGCCAGACCAGGCCGTAGCCGACGAAGCGGGTGCCGCCGATGACCAGCGCGTGCATGTCTCACCTTAGCCGGAGCGGGGGTGCGTTCCGCAGGAACGTCGTAGCGCTCCCCCATCTTGTAGAGGCCGGTACTCCCATCCCAGACAGCACCGATGTAGCGGAAGGGATTCGGAACAGTCTCCGAGACGAGGGTGGCATTGCCGTACGAATCGTAGCTGTAGTGGTTGACCATGGTTCCCGAGGAGTCGGTGAGCCCAACCACCGAGCCCAGGCCGTCGGTGAGGTAGGAGAAGGTGCAGGGGGAACCGCCCGGGCAGCCGGGTTTACCCGCCGGGATGGTCTCGCTGACCAGTCCCCCGTTGGGCGTTGTCACGTAGGTGGCGCTGGAACCCGTGCTACTGTCCGATGAGCTGGAGACAGTGGTGTGGTTGTAACCCCACGATGTGGTCCCGCTCTCAAAGCCGCCGTTGGTGATCAGATGCGTTGCCGGCGGGGCCGGGTTCAGTGTTGGCGTAACGACGGGCGTGGCTGTTGGGGAACCGCCGGTTCCGAGAATACGTACGTCGCCGATGTAGAAATGGCCGGCGGTCTGTGGGAGAGAGAAGTCCACTAGACTGGCTCGGGAGGACATCATGCCGCTGGCCGTTGCCTTCACGGCTCCAGAGTCCGTGGAGATCGTGGAGGAAGCGGAGCGCCCGCCGGGGGCTGAAGAGGTTCGCGTTCGCACCCTCTACTCCGGCATCAGCGCCGGGACCGAGATGTCCGCCTATCGCGGGACCAATCCCTACCTCAACAAGCGCTGGGACCTGGAGCGGCGGCTCTTCATCGCAGACCCGGCGCAGAGCCAGATTGAATATCCGGTTACCGGCTGGGGCTATGAGGAGGCGGGAGAGGTCGTCGAGGCCGGCTCCAGTGTCTCCGATCTCCCGGCCGGGACGCTCGTCTACGGCTCCTGGGGTCACCGCTCCTCGGTCGTGCTCGACGCTGCCTATGTCCGCGAGCGCATCCTTCCAGATGGGCTCGATCCCCTCCTGGGTATCTTCTCCCACATCGGCGCCACCGCGTTGAATGGCGTTCTGGACGCCTCCGTCCGGCTGGGAGAGACGGTGGCCGTGTTCGGCCTGGGGGTGGTGGGGCAATTGGTGGCGCAGATGGCGCGCCTCTCCGGCGCTCGAGTCATCGGGGTGGATATGCTGCCGGAACGGCGCCAGGTGGCGCTGGATCTGGGCACTCACCTGGTTCTCGATGCGAGCGAGGGAGACAGTGCAACGGCTGTCAAAGACCTGACCGACGGACGTGGGGCCGACATCTGCATCGAGGCCAGCGGCTCCTACCGCGCCCTGAATGAGGCGATTCGCGCCTGTGCCTATACCTCGCGGGTGGTGGCGCTCGGCTTCTACCAGGGCGAAGGAAGGGGCCTCTTCCTGGGCGAGGAGATGCACCACAACCGGGTGACGATCGTGACCTCCCAGATCGGGGGCCTCGCGCCCGAGCTGCAGCACCGCTGGGACCGTCTCCGCCTGGTGCATACCGTCATGCAGCTGGCTGCGGACGGCGACCTGCAGCTGGCCTCGCTGATCACCCAGGTCCGTCCGGCGGTTGAGGCCGCCGACCTCTTCCGCCTGGTGAGCGAGCATCCGGAGCGCGTCCTCCAGGCCGTGCTGGACTTTCGATCCCTATGAGAGTTGCGGTCGTCGGGCCGGGCGGCATTGCCCGGCGCCATCTCGACTTCCTGAGCCGCCGTCAGGACGTGGAGGTCGTGGGACTTCTCTCCCGGGATGAGCGGCGCGCCGCCGCGGCCGCACAGCGGTGGGGCGGCCGCGGGTACACCAATCTGGAGGTGTTTCTCGACGAGCAGCGGCCGGATGCGGTCTGGATCTGCACGCCGCCCCCGGCGCACGAGGCGGTGGAGATGGCCCTGATCGAGCGCGACATTCCCTTCTTCGTGGAGAAACCGCTGGATGCTGACTGCCGGACGGCGGAGCGGGTCGCGGCCGCCGTGGAGCAGAGCGGCTTGATGACCGCGGTAGGCTACCACTGGCGGGGCCTCGATACCATCCCGCGCGTGGCCGAGGCACTGCGAGAGAATCCCGCGCAGATGATCCTGGGACGCTGGCTGACCGTCACCCCGCCCCCGGCATGGTGGTCCGATCCCGCTCAGGGCGGCGGCCAGATGGTCGAGCAGGCGACGCACCTGATCGATCTGGCGCGGTTCCTCGCGGGCGAGGGGAAGGTTGTCGCCGCCCTGGCCACGCCGCCGTACGGGAACCCCGGTGTCGCCGGCGCCACCGCCGCCCTGGTTCGGTACGACTCCGGCGCGATCGGCGCCTTTACCGCCTCGCATCTCCTGCCGCGCTCGACCGAGGCCTCGCTGGTCCTCATCTGCGAGCGGCTCCGCATTGAGATCAGGCAGGATGGGGTGGTCTTCGATTCAGGCGACGGGAGCGAGGAGATCCTCACCGGTGAGAACCCCTACCACGTTGAAGATCGCGCCTTTCTCGATGCTCTCCGGGCCGGCGACCCCACCCGCGTGCTCTGCGATTACGCCGATGCCCTGCGCAGTCATCAGTTGGCCTGCAGCATCCGAGAATCCAGCATTCCGTAGAGGCGGAGGAGGGGTGCCTGCGGCGCAATGAAGGGCGAGTGTGCTTCCTCAGGACGCGGGTCCCGGAATTACGGTTCTATGCGCGGGTGAGAGGGATCGTTGCCGGTCGCGGGACTGACCGGCCCGTGTGCCTCGTCCTGCTTCTCTTCAGCCACGTCTTCCTGGGCCTCGATGTGGGCGTCGATCTCTTTCTGCTCGATGACCGTGTTCAGGACTCCGGCGGGGTCGCCGCCGTGCAACTCGCGCCAGGCAGCAGTTCCAACTGCCTGAAGCAGCCCGGCCAGCGGCGACGCGAAGAGCGCGCCCCAGACGCCGAAGAGCTCGGTGCCGGCCACGAAGGCCACCAGCGCGGTAGCCGGGTGGATGCCGACGGCGCGGCCCATGATGCGCGGCCCCACGACGTCGCTCTCGATGACGTGCACCAGGACGAAGTACCCCAGGACGATGACCGCCAGGACCACGCTCTTGGTCCCGGCAAGTCCGACGGAGACGGCGCCCGAAATCAGCACCCCCACCACGGGCACGAACTCCATGAAAAAGGCCAGAATCCCGAGGAGGACGGCATAGGGCACCTGCAGAACGAGCATCCCCGCGCCCACCAGGAAGCCGATCAGCGCCGCCAGCGTCAGAGCACCGCGAATGTAGCCGCCGACCACCTGGTTGATGATGGCAAAGAGGATGGTCACATTCCGGCGCTGCCGGCCGCGGGTCTCGCGCCGCATCCAGACGGTGAGGCGCTGGCCGTCCGCCGTCAGGTAGACACTGAGGATGAGGATCAGGAGCACGTCCACGATGGTGCCGATGACCCCGGTCACAATGCCGACCGACTGAGAGGCAACGTTTTTGCCGACGCTCTGTATGGTGACGATCAGCTGCCTCCGCGCTGCATCGTACTGAGCCTCGTGGACGCCGAACGGTCCCAGCAGGCGCACGATGTGGGGCTTGAGGGCGTTGGTGTGCTCGAGATACCGCGGGAGATGCTCCACCAGGCTGGTGACCTGACCGGCAGCGGTCACCACGATGAGCGCGACCAAGCCCAGGATCACGGTAAAGCCCAGGAGGTAGGCCAGTCCGATGGCCACGCTGCGGGGCATGTAGCGCTCGAAGAGACGGACCAGTGGTGTCAGGGCGAAGGCGACGATCCCGCTCAGGATGAGTGTCAGCACCGTCTTCGTGACATGCGAGATCAGCCAGAGGGCAACGACGATCACGGCCAGCCAGGCCAGGATGGTCAGCGGAATAAACAGCGCGCGTTGCCAGTCGCGCGTGGTCTGCGGCATGGCCATCGGCGACACCTCCTCCGCGCCATTCTATGTGCCGTGCTACGATCCCGCCGTGGGACCTCTGCCGGATCTGGTCGTCATCGGTGGCGGGGTGGTCGGTGCCGCCACCGCCTTCCATGCCGCGGGTGCCGGGATGCGGCCGCTGCTTCTGGAGCGGCGTCCGGCGCTCTGCACCCTGACCACGCCTGCGTCCACCGGCGCCTTCCGGCTCCAGTTCGACAATGAGGAAGAGCTGCGGCTGGTCCGCGAGTCGGTCGACCTCTTTCTCAACTTCAATGAGATCACGGGGCAGGAGCGGTACAACCTGGGCATCCGGCAGCAGGGCTACCTGTGGTGCACAGCGGAGGAGGCGGGGGCCCGGCGACAGGAGCGGCTGGTGGCCCGCCAGCACTCCTGGGGACAGACGGATGTCGAGCTACTGGACGGCGGGGAGGTGCGGCGCCGCTTTCCCTATATCGGGGAGACCGTGCTCCAGGCACGCTTCCGCGCTGGTGACGGCTTCCTCGACCCCAAGGCGCTCACGCTGGGGCTGGC
Source organism: Chloroflexota bacterium (assembly GCA_025966365.1). Taxonomy (GTDB): domain Bacteria; phylum Chloroflexota; class UBA5177; order UBA5177; family UBA5177; genus JAICWV01. Next base: position 40,013 of record JAICWV010000005.1, read on the forward strand.
CGCGGCCTCGGGTGCCGAGGTGCGGACCGGGTGCGAGGTCACCGGCTTCGAGGTCTCCGGCGGGAAGCTGTCCGCCGTCGGCACCACCAGCGGCCGTATTCCGGCGGAGCGGGCAGTGATCGCCGGCGGCCCCTTTTCCGGCGTTCTGGCTGCCCGTGCCGGGGTGATGCTCCCGGTCCGGCCGGTCATCCGGCAGAAGGTTGTCCTGCCCGATCTTCCCGAGGTGCCGCCCGGCGCCCCCATGACCATCGACGACGACGTGGGAACGCACTGGCGACCCGCCCTGCGCGGCGCCTACCTGCTCTTTACCGATCCCGACACGCCGGCCGGGGAGCCGCTGGAGGACGTGCCCACCGATCGCCGCTTTGCCTTTCGGCTGCTCGATCCGGCAAGTCCCACTGCCGCCGCCCGCATCAGTCCGTTCTGGGAGCGCGTCTGGGCGCGTGGCTCCGCCCACTGGCTCATTCAAGCCGGCCAGTACACCATGACGCCCGACCACCGGCCGCTCATCGGAGAGTCGGAGGTCGGCGGCCTGTGGGTGAACACCGGCTACAGTGGCCACGGCATCATGGGAAGCCCGGCGGGCAGCCGGATTCTGATTGACTGCATCACCGGGGCGACAGGGGACGGCAACCCCTTTCGACTTGACCGCCGGTTCGAGCGCCGAGAACGCGATGTTCTGTGAGCCTACACCACGTTTCGGGATCGCGGCGACCAGGTGCGAACATCTCGCTCCACCGAATCGTCGGTGGCTGGACTGGGCGGCATCTCGCTTCCGTCGGAAGACTGCACGCCATTCGTGTCGAACTGGAAGGGCACTTTCTGCCATCCCAGTGCCGCCATGGTGTGCTCGATCGTTTCCTGGGCGATGCGGGACCCGTAGAGCAGGAGCAGGTTGGGGGAAAGCGCGCGTCCCCCCGCCGCGCCGGCATCCAGGGCAGCGCAATACCCAGCCTCGACGCGGCCGAACGGCGCCCGGTCGGGGAGAGACCGCTCGTGACTCCAGCCGAGGTCGAGCAGTTTGCCGAAGAGATCGAGGCTGCCCTCCTCGAGGGCAATGCGCATCTCCTCGGCAACCGCGCGCAGGTTGTGCAGGACTCGCACCCGGCCCGGCTTGTCCCACCCGGTGATGGGTACCGAGGGAAGCCGGTCGCCGGATGAAAAGAGGAGCAGCCGCCGGTTGAGCGTATCCAGAAGTTCGGGCATGGCGTTGACGTACTCGGCTGCGGTCTCACTGCCCTCATCACACAAAAGCTGGATATTGCCCCGCGCGCTGCAGTGCTCCCAGCCGCCCGTCCGGCCCAGCGACTGCGCGTGGATCTGCTCTGCTTCCCGGGCAATCTCGTCCCGGGACATCCCCAGCTCGAGATAGGCTGAGACGGCGCCGACCAGAGCAACGGCGATCGCCGAGGTGACAGAGGGACCGTATTCGCCGGGAGCACTGATAGTCAGATCAATCCCGGCGCGCCGCAGCCCCTCGCCCTCGAAGCGGTCGACGACGTCGGCGGCAAGCCCTAAGGCACTTTCGGGACACTCTCCTCGAAGCGATATGTGAACTTTACCCGCCGTGCCATTGCGAAGCACCACCACGCCGTAACGGTTCACCGCCGCGCCCAGCGACCGGTGCGGGAAAGGGTGGGCGGCCGGGTCGACGTTGCTCCCCGCCAGGGGGAGTGCAATGGGGGCTCGGGTGAATACAGCTCTCACACTTCACTCTTTTCTACGCGCCTGGGACGCGACCGGCAGTATTGCGCGGGCTCTCCCTGTCTGACCCGCCTCCACGATGTCGTCGTTACCAAGCTTCCCGATCCCTCTCCTTCACTGTAGGCGCCAGGGTACAGCGCCGCATTGTGCAAAAGCACAGACCTGCCGGAGAGAGGCAGGTGCTAGCTGGGCAGATGCACAACCTCGCCGGCGGGGAGCGCACGTAGCGTCAGCGCCAGCCGCATCTGAACGGCATCGTCGAAGCGCCGGGGATCGAGACCGGTCAGAAGGGCGATTTTGTCCATCCGGTAGCCCAGGGTATTGCGGTGGATGGAGAGGGATCTGGCGGTGGTCGTGGGCGAGCAATCGTGCTCGAAGAACGCTTCCAGGGTCTGCAGGAGATCGGCCTCGTGGGCAATGGGACTGAGCAGGTGCGAGGCGAGATCGACCTTGGTCGCCTCGTCGGAGACCCCCACGAACGCCGCGATGCCCAGCCCGTCGAGGCAGTGGACGCGGTTCTGGCCCTGGAATCGGCACCCCAGCAGGAGCGCCGCCTGGGCGTCGCTGTACGAGCGCGACAGCCCGCGAATGCCGGGGTGATAGCGGCCGATGCCCAGGCTGACGTCGCTGCGCGTGTCGTTGCGCAGGCGGGTGAGCAGGCCGGACCCGGCGCGCTTGAGGGCGGTGAGATTGGCCCAGGATGGACTGAGCGTGGAGACCGCTCCTTCCTGGCCGACCCAGGACTCCAGGGCGGCGGAGTTACTGGCTTTGAGAATCGCAACCTCCCCCTCGCCGATATAGGCGCAGATGGTGTCGTTGGGAAGGTGGAAGAAGTCGACCACGCTGCCGATGATGAGCTGCGAGCGGCGCCGGATCATGGCCTCGGAGGCGTCGCGTCCGGGCGCCTCCAGGATGTACTGCGAGGCGTCAATGACCATGACCAGGCGAGGAGCGGTGAGGTCCATGCCCAGGATTTGCGCCTCGCGCAGGACCGAGGCGTCATCGCTCTCGCTCCCGTGCAGGAGGTCATGGATGAACTTATTTTTCAGCTCGAGCTTGTTGGGGAGCCGATCCACCACGGCGGCCTGATCGATGATCAGCTCGGCCATGACTCGCGCCAGCCGCGGCGAGATGACCTCGCCGCCGCTGCCGTACTCGATCAGCACTTCGCCGCGGGTGTTGTGGAGGTGGAGAGGCACCCGGAGGTAGCCCTCCTCCTCCTCCCGGGGAGCGATGTGCATGCCTTCCATCCCCGGCTCGCTGCAGGTGATGACCGTGCCGGCCGTATCCACCACGGTGACGCGCGCTCCCAGCAGCTCCGTGGTTCGCTCCATGACGGTGTCGGCGACACGTTCGAACTGGTCGGGTACGAATGCCATCCGTTCTTCCTCTGCCTATTGTGCGTTTGCACGATGCAGTTCTGGCAAGTCGGGACGGCAGGAACTGTGCCGCGTGGAGAGGCTAGTGATTCAGGCCGGCGATCTTCTCCAGAACGTCGGGGCGGAAGGTCTTGACTTTGAGCTGATCGAAGTAGGGAAGGGGGCGGTCCCAGGCGATCTCGTAGGTAAAGGGCTTGCGATCGCGCTGGACATGGATATACCCCTCGTTCTCCAGCTCGGTCAGGTGACGCTGGACAGTTCGCATGGTCACATCCAGGCGGCGGGCCAGCGTCTCCTGCGCCATCCGGGGGTTCCGGGCCAGCTGGCTCACGATGCGCGCGTACAGCGTGACAAACGTCACTCCACGCTCTTCTTGCTCGTCCATGTTCTCCTCAATCCTGTGGTGTAGTGGGCGCCGCATTGTACCCTTCCCTTGACAGTACTCACAAGGCGGCCTATAGGAATTTGGTTCACAGTCGCCAGGTTGTGAACTATCGGCCCCTAATACCCCTATAGGACTCCCAGACCGATTGCGCCAGTTCCGGGCCCCCGGCCTCGATCGCCGCCCCCGACACCTCGAAGGACGCTCCGCCCTCCCGCCGCTGCCGCCACAGGGCAAGCGCCGGGCTTTCCGGATCGTCGTATGGGGCCACCGGCAGGTGCACCTGGCGCGACAGCCGCTCGACGACCTCACGCACGCCACGGTTTGCCCAGCCGATCCATTCCAGGTCGGCCGGGCGATCGGACCGCCGGATGCGGTAGAGCCCCGGCGCCGGTGGGAGCTGAGCCAGAGCCAGCGGGTGGGCGGCGTTGAGCGGCATCCAGGCCGACCAGCGATACCAGAGCCAATCGGCCCGGAGGTGGGGAAGCTCTTCGACTGTCACAATGCACTCTACCCCACGAGAAACACACTAGAATGCCAGGGTGATGTAGGAGGGCGGCGCATGACGGGCGAGCGGCGCGTCACCACCGAAGGAACCGTGGTGGAAGCGCTTCCGCATGCCATGTTCGCCATAGAGCTGGATAGCGGACAGCGGGTTCTGGGCCATATAGCGGGCACCATCGGCAACCAGGCGCTCCGTGTCAATCCCGGCGACCGGGTGGCAATCGAGCTCTCGCCCTTCGACCGATCGCGTGCTCGCATCACGCGCCGGGTACGGTAAGTTACGTCTTTCGTGCCATAGACGCGCGGTTGCCCTCGTGCTAAGGTGGGCCAAATTCGACGTTCTCAGCGTTCGAGGTCTCCTATGTCCGATTCAGTACCAAGCGGGATTCGCGTTGGCGGATCTGCGCTCCCCGACGGCGTGATGATGCTCACGCCGCTGGCCGCGGCCATCGCCCGGGAGGGCGCCGACGGTGCCCTCTCCGTTGAATCATTTGAGTTGCCCGCACGCGAGCAGCATCCGCTGGAGAAGTTGCCGTTTATCCGCATCCTGCCCAAGCTCATCGGACAGATGAGCCTGGTGGTGCGAGGCTGGAAGCCCCAGCAGAGCCGGCGCCCATCGCTGCCTCTGCTCGTGGCGGTGGTGGCGATCGGGGTCATCTCCTCGCTCATCAACGGCCTCTGCGCCGGCCTGCCCTCCACCTGGCACGCGGCGGGATCATCCCTCTTGCAGCTCGCCCTTTTCTTCGGCATCGTGGGTCTCACCCGCGCCGTCCCGCGCTTTGGCCGCATCTGGCGCTTCCACGGCGGCGAGCATCAGGCAATTGCCGCCTACGAGGCCGGGCTCGACCTGACGGTCGAGAACGCCAGCAGCCGGACCCTCTATCACCCGCGCTGCGGCACCAACCTGGCCACGCTGGCCCTCCTGATCATGGTCCCGGGCATGGTTCTGGGCTCGGTGATCTCCGGCTTCACCGGCTACCTGATCACCGTCGCCATCCCGCTGCCCGCTCTCTGCGTCGCCTTCGAGCTGATGATGTGGGGGCAGAAGCGCTGGAAGGGGATTCTCCTGCCCGGCCTGGCCTTCCAGCGGCTCACTGTGGCCCTACCCGGTCCCGCCGAGTCCCGCGCCGGACTGGCGGCCCTGACCGCGGCCCTGGCCGAGCACGCCCGTGTGGAGGCCTCCCGCTCCCTGACCCAGGCCGGAGCCCACGCCGCCCAGTAAAGAGCGGGTTCGAGAGGCAGGGGACGCGCTCCCCCTACTCGGGTGACCACGTGCCCCACGAACCCAGCCATGCCGCATCTGTACCCGGACCCCTGTGGTCCGATTGGACATGCGCCCAATGGCACGGGGAACCCCGGATTGGACCGTTCTCAGACATTGGGCTATCCCCGCACATATCGTCCTGCTGAATGCCGGACTCGCGCGCCGGCTGGACAGCGGGCTAAAGCCATCGGCTACGTCGTGGACGACATAATGGTGGCATCACGTAGCGGAGGGCTTTAGCCCACAGTGCGCCTGCCATGTCCCTGTCCCCTTGCGATCCTCGATCTCTCAGCTCACGCCGTAGAAGGCGTAAAAGTGGCTGATAGCGCAGGATAAGCTCGATGTATTCCCGAGGCCATCTCATGGGGTCAGCATATCCTTTGCCCGCTATGGCACCGCTGGGTCATGGGAGACTAGTATTCACACGGAGAAGATCGTGCAAACAGCGCTCTCGCGTGATGGGACTCGTATCGCCTACGATCAGTCGGGCCAGGGTCCTGCCGTCATTCTGGTAGTTGGCGCCTTCAATGCCCGAGCGACCGGGGCACCGCTGGCCGACGTGCTCGCGAGCCATTTCAGCGTCTTCAACTACGACCGGCGGGGCCGGGGCGAGAGCGGCGATACCGTACCATATGCCGTCGAGCGCGAGATCGAAGATCTCGGCTCTCTTATCGATCAGGCCGGTGGATCAGCCTGCGTCTTCGGCTACTCCTCGGGCGCCATCCTCGCGCTAAGAGCCGCGGCTCACGGCCTGCCCATCGTCCGGCTCGCGTTGTATGAGCCTCCGCCTACCGGGGCCAGGGCGGGAACACTCGCCCCGCGGCTCGCCGAGCTCGTCTCGGAAGGACGCCGGGGCGACGCCGTCGAGCTGTTCCAGACCGAAGGTGTCGGCATACCGCCCGCCGTGGTTGCTCAGCTGCGCAACGCCCCGTTCCGACCGGCGCTGGAAAACATGGCCCAGACGCTGGTCTACGAGTCCACCATCCTTCAAGCTCTCCCTGCAGAGGTGCTCGACTCCGTCCGTGTGCCCACGATCGTGATCGACGGCGGCGAGTCTCCCGACGTCATGCGGCAAGCGGCGCGCTCACTGGCGGACGAGCTGCCGGATGCCACCTATCGCACTCTGGAGGGCCAGGGTCACGACATTGATCCGGCTGTCCTGGGTCCGGTGCTCCAGGGATTCTTCGCGGCCTCCGACTGATCGCCTCACTCCATCAACAAACGTTTGATGGACCCCTAATGGGTCAGGGTGTAGACGTTGAAGGCCACCAACGCGGCGATCAGGACACTCATGACGACCACGGCAGCACGGCGCCGCGAGCCGGTGATCCGGACCAGCCAGTACTCGGCGATCTGATAGGGCCGCGAGCGGGGCAGGCTGGCCAGCAAGACCAGAAAGACCACAATGGCCAGGCCCCGAATCCCATGCACAGCGATCACCACCGCGGCTGCTATAGCGGCGATCGCCAGCAGTCCGAAGCGCACGAGCCCCGGCATCAGAATCCTCGGTTCCCGCGAAGGCCCTGCTCGGGTCCCATGCATCCCCATCCCGGCCCGTCGGGTGTAAGCGCAATGTGCACTCGCCCGCTGCACCGCAGTGCACTTTTGGGTCCAAGCTGCCGCCGGGTTCGATGAACCACACCATGTAGGACGGTTCCTCCGCGGCCGGCTATGGGCATCCTCACGGCTGCCATCCTCCCGACATGGACCCGCCTGTATCCGATGAACCCCACACCGTTCCCTCTGTAGCCGGACCTTCCATGGTCCGGTGGGTCGATCCCCTTCTGGTTCCTTCCCACCCCCCTGGTCCATTCCTATCCACGCGGCATCATAGCCGATGTACCGGCGTGCGGAGGGGGTACCCAAATCTGGAATCGATCGGGCATACTAAGTCAAAGCCATGGATACGAGCTATATCTACCACCGGACGCGCCGGCTCGATACGTGCCATACGAAAGTTTTCGAGTACGAGCGCGAGATTCTGGTAGGGCCGATGGACCAGCCGGGTGTCACCGCCCGCTGTCCCGATTGCGATTGCGTGATGATGTACCGCGGCGTCGGGCGGTTGCGCAACGGCAAGCTGGTCCACTACTTCGAGTGCGTCCACCCCCCGCGCGACGTCCACAGCGTCAGCATCGTCATCTCCGAATAGCTCGGGGGCGCGCCGGCAGAGTCCGCGGCCCCGTCGAGGAGGCTCTGTCATGGAAACCACCATCACCACGGGAACGCCCGTGTTCACCAGCGACCGGCGGCAGGCTGGTCACGTTTCCTATGTCGTGGTGGACCCCCGAAGCTTCAAGGTGACCGATTTCGTGGTCAGCACCGGCAGCTTTCTGGGGCGCGACATCGTTGTGAGCACCGATCAGGTCGAGCGCGAGACCGAGGAGGGCATTTACCTCAAGCTCGATCGCGACGGGCTGAACGCCTGCCCCGATTACGTGGACGTGAACTACCAGACCCCGCCCGACACCTGGCTTCCCTCTCCCGGCCTCACCTATCCGGCCGGCAGCATGCTCTGGCCGGCCGGCATCGAATATCCCGAGGCAACCTCGGTCACGGTCAACACCCCGGCGGGAACGGTTGGACTCTATCCGGGAATGGATGTCGTCAGCTCCGACGGTCACACGGTCGGCTCCATCGACGCCCTGATCACCCATCCCCAGTCAGAAGACGTGACCGGCTTCGTGGTGAAGCATGGCTTTATCTTCACCCACGACACCACCATTCCCATCGACCAGGTGGCGGCGGTCGAGAACAATCAGGTGAAGCTGAAACTCACACGTGATGCGGCGGAGCAGGAGTTCAAGTCAGGGGACTAGGCTCCGGCGGCCACCAGCACCAGATCGGTTCCGTAGGCGACGACGAAGCCCACCACCAGCCCGCTCATGGCCAGCTCCATGATGGGAGCGCGCCGCAGCATGGGCAGGAGCTGGCTCAGGACGTAGATGATGGATCCGGCCGCCAGCGCCAGAAAGAGGATGTAGATCACCTCGGCGTGGAAGACCATCCCCACCATGGTCCCGAGAAAGGTTGGGCCGCCGCCGATGAGTCCCGCCAGGCCGATAAAGGCCCAGGAGGCGCTGCCGGCCAGCGGGGCGGAGATGCCGAAGCCTTCGGTCATGTTGTGGAGGCCGAAGCCGATGATCAGAATGGCTGCCAGCTGGATGGCGCCGGAGGCGGCGGCCTGACCGATGGCCAGCCCCTCCGAGAAGTTGTGCATGCCGATGCCTGCCGCGATCATGTAGCCGAGATGGGCGCCCGCGGGCATACTCTGCGGGTCCCGGCGGATAAAGCGCTGCTCGAAGGCGACCAGCCCCAGCAGGCCGACGGCGATCCCGACCAGGAGCGCCAGAAGATCGGGAATGAAGGTGCCGAATGAGCCGCCGTGCGCCGAGGGCAGAGCATTGTTCACCGGCTCGATGGCGCCGGAGAGAACGTCGTAGAGCAGGAAGAAAAGGATGCCGGTGGCAACGGCGTTCAGGAAGGACTGCAGCCCACGCGGCGGGTTCTTGATCCGGGCCACGGGCAGGCCCAGAAAGATCGTGCCCCCGGCAATGAGGCCGAGGACAAGAATATCGAGTGTACTCACCGGCGGTTTCTGGTGTCGGTGCGGCGCAGTGCAGCATCCACGTGCGTGTCTCCCACAACGATCCTAGCAAAGAGGAGCCGCTAAATCCGAGCGATTTACTCGGGTTTATGGCCGGGCGGTCGAGGTGGGCGTGGGGGTGGGCGTGGCGGGAGACACGGGCGACGACGCTTCGGTCGCAGTGCTGGTGATCTCCGTCATCGGGGCCGGTGTGATCGGAATGGGTGTCGGAGCCGGGGCAGTGGGCCGCACCGGGGCCACCACGACCGGTGGCCCGGGAGCCGGCTGTGATGTGGGAACGGGATGGGAGGCCGCGGCCTTGACCGGCGCCCGCGGGGCCGCCGACCGGATAGGGCGGGCTTTTGGAACCGACGTCATGACGGGACCGAAGGCGGAATCAGCCGTCGGCGCGATGGGTTCCGGTTCCTGCGCGGCGCCGGGGAGACTCTGGACGGGGGCCGCGGTGGAGGCAGTTCCCCGCTCGGGAGCCTGGCCGTGAGCGGTCCGGGCCGGCTGGTGCGCTCGCGAGGGGTGTTCTGGCTGTGAGGATGGCCGGTGCGAACCCCTACTACTCGATCCGGCCGTTCCGGATGCGGGCCCGTAAGTGACGGGGGTAGATTGTGCGGCCGGCGCCGAGGAATCATTAGCGCCGCCTCCCGGGTGTAGGTTGTGGACGGCGAGCGCGGCCACCACCAGCAGAACGGCAGTTGCCGGCCCCAGGAACGCGACCGGCCGGGGAGACCACCAGCGGCGGCGCGGCGGGACCTGCTGAATGCCGGCCAGGACCCCCGCCCGGAGCGCAGCGGGCGGTTCCACGGGAGGAAGTGAGCGCAGGAGTCGGGTTTGCTGCTCGTAGGCGGCGGCGGTGGCCCGACACTGGGGACAGTCGCGCAGGTGCGCCTCGAGCCGCTGCTCTTCAGCCGGGGTCAGCTCGCTGCGGCGGGCCAGCATCTCCTCAAAGCGGTCGTGGCTCACAGCTCGACTCCGTAGGCCAGTCGGAAACGCGCTCGCGCGCGCGAGAGGCGCTGCCGGATGGCGGAGCCGCGCACGCCCAGCATGGTGCCGATCTCATCGGTTTTGAAGCCGGCCACATCGAAGAGGTAGAGGACTTCCCGGTCGCCCTCCGAGAGCTGGGACATGGCCGCTTCCACCGCCAGCCGGTCCTCGCTGGAGCGGGTGACGGCAGGAAGATGCTCGAGAGTCTCGATATCGGGCTCGGTTCGGCGCCGCCGTCGGAACTCATCCATGGCTCGGTTCCGGGCCACCGTGTACAGCCAGGCGGCCTTGATCTCTTTTCCTCGGTTCATCTGTTCGTAGGCACGCAGAAAGGTGTCCTGGGTGCAGTCCAGGGCGGCATCGGCATCCCGGAGCAGGGCAAGCAGGAAGTTGTAGAGAGGACGCTCATAGTCGTTCATGAGCCGAACGAGGCGGTCCTCGCTCCCATGGCTCGCTTCCGGCACCAGCCGGGCCTCCGGGATCTGGGTTAGCACCGGGTTTGCCTATGGGCGGCCTCCCCGCGTCGACGCTTCACCGGTACAACGCCGGGCGCGGGGGAAGTGTGACAGACGACGTGGAAGGGGGCATACATCGTGGACAATATCCTACTGCACATCCCCTGGCTGTGCTGCTAAAATGTCGCATGTAACCCGATGCCTCTCCATCCGCGAGGCGTCGGTTTTTTTGTACCGGGAGGTCGCGGATGCACGGTCGAGTCCTTGTCCTGAACCAGAATTTCGAGCCGCTGAACGTCTGTCCGATTCGGCGGGCCTTCGTTCTGGTGGGGGACGGGAAGGCAGAGATCATCGAAGAGGGGCAGATCGTGGTGCGCACCTCGCGCTCCGCCTACACCGCTCCCTCGGTGATCCGCTTGCTCTATCTCATCAAGCGCGTGCATCCGGTGGCAAAGCTGACCCGCAAGGAGCTCTTCATGCGGGACAACTACACCTGTCAGTACTGCGGGAAGCAGTCGCGCGATCTCACCATCGACCACGTGATCCCGCGCCACCGCGGCGGCCCGCACCGGTGGGAGAACCTGGTGAGCGCCTGCAAGTCGTGCAACCACCGCAAGGGCGGCCGCTCGCCGCACGAGGCCAACATGATCCTCCTGAGCGAGCCGCATCAGCCGCGCGTCAGCCGCTACTACTGGGTGCACCAGCACCTGAATGGCGCCTACGACCCGGTGTGGGTGAAGTTCATCCCGGACGCCAATCGCCTGAGCGGCTGACCACTCCGCGTGCGCGCACCGCGGTGCCACTAGCCTGGGCGCGGATGGATGGTGTCTCCCGCGGTCAGCCGATTCATGGTTGCGTGGCGCGCTCCACCGTCCGTATCAACTCATCCAGCTCGAAGGGCTTGGAAAGTGTCGCATAGGCCTCTATGGGGCCGCCCCCATCGGCAATCTGGCCGCCCGCGCTTACCACGATCAGCGGCACCGATGCGCCACCCGTGGCGCGGAATCGCGCTGCGAACCCATGCCCGTCCAGAATCGGCATGGCCACGTCGAGCACCACCAGTGCCGGCATCTCGTGCGCCACACGCTCCAGGCCTTCCTGGCCATCGGCCGCAGTCACCACGCGGAACCCCTCTTCTTCGAGCGCGAGCGAAAGGAAGAGGCGAATAGTCGCGTCATCGTCGATGACAAGAATCAGCGAGTCGGTACCCGGAGGAGAAGAGATGGAGCCCAACCTTGCCGGAGCGCTTCAGGCGTCGGGGGGGAGGCGCAGCGGCAGGCGCACTGTCACCGCCGTCCCGTGATCGGGCACGGACTCGGCCCATACGGCGCCACCATACCGTTCCACGATCTCCTGTACCCCGGCAAGACCTATGCCCGAGCCTGCAATGCTGCCGACATTACTACCACGGAAGTGCCGAACGAAGACCCGGGCCAGATCGTCAGATGGAATCCCGATGCCGTGGTCCTGCACAGCCAGCAGAACGTTCGGACCAGAGCCGCCGTCTTCCCGGCTCAGCCGCACGTCGATCCGGCCGCCTCCGGGACTGTACTTGACGGCATTGGAAAGAAGATTTCCGAGCATGCGCTCGATCTCGGAGGCATCCCATTGCCCCTCGACCGCCCCGGCCTCCGGCTGAAACGTGATCAGGCGGTCTTTGCGAGTCTCCTGATGCATGGAGACGATCCGGGTCACGAGCGCGGTAAGTTCCAGGTAGGGGAGAGTGGGCTCAAGCCGGCGGTGGTGCCGGGCCAGGAGTTCATCGATCTGCGTCACCATGTGTCGGACCGTGGTATCGATATGTCCCAGATCCTCTCGCAACCGGGCGAGGTCCGGCGCCGCGTCGCGGTCCAGACGACGTTGCAGGAGCTGGGTGAAGCCTTTGATGGTGGTCAGTGGCGTCTTGAGATCGTGCGCCACATCCGCAAGGATGTTCTGCTTCCGACGCTCGATCTCCCGCTGCAGCGCCAGCTCCTCGTGGGCCTCGCGAGCCTGATCCTGCGCTTCGAGCCCGGCCATCAGGAGCTGGCGATTCGCGTCCCGCAGCTCATATGCGGAGCCGCCGCTTGTCTCGCGCACGGTCACGACCAACCCGGCGGGACGGCCACCGTTCTTGATAGGCCAGACGGTATAGGCGGTGCCGGCATCGCCTTCGGTACCCGTCGCCAGCAGGTTCGCAGCATTGTCGGTGGCCCCGGACTCGTACACCTGGTCCAGCCGCGACCTGATGTACTCCGCGTGTCGTGCGGGAAGAACATCCGCTACAGGGCGACCTACCAACTCCTCGGCCGAAGTGCCGATTAGTTGGCAGAAAGCGGGGTTGGTATACCGAACCGTGTGTAACGCTCCTTCGGTCACCGCCACGGCCAGCGGCGAGTACTCCAGCACGCTGTATCCCGCACCTGCGTTGCTGGCAGTGGAAGCCTCGATTACTGATGTCTCTGCCTGCTGAGCGGCGAGTGAGTGATCGCCCATCGATGCACCTCGCGTGCTGCACCTTCCGCCAAATATCACCGGCGAGGACGCCCCGTTTTTCAGCCGGGCCCCGGCAACTCGTGACGCGCTACGCCCGTAATGATCCCAGTGTAGCCGGTGAGTGCCTCACCAACGACCAGACCCGAGTCAGTGATCTCGTATGTCCGCAGCTCGCTGCTGTGCTCGCTGCCGCGCATCTTGACCACCGTCATGACCTTCTGCAGCCGCGACTCCACCTCCACATACCGCTGCAGGATGATGTCATCGGTCAAAAATGAGACCAGATCGGGACTGAATTGGAGACTGCTGAAGGACGTGCCCACTTCCGCCGTCATCAGCACTGTCACCCCGCTTCCGGTGAGCGCTCCTACCATCCGGTACAGCGATTCGCGGAAGTCCTGACGGAATGTCGGCGCGAGCGCCAGCTCGAAGCCGGAGAGCGAGTCGATGACCAGCCGTTGCGCCCCGACCCGCCTGACCGCCGCCTCGATCTCCAGCAGCGCCTCATCCACCGAGAGGTCCAGCGGCCGCAGATAGATGATCTCCAGGAGCCCCGTGCGAATCGTTTCCTCGAGGTCCAGGCCGAAGGCTCGGGCTCGCTTCAGGTACTCTCTCGGCCGCTCCTCGAAGACAGCAACCACGCCTGGTTCACCGAGCTTCAAGCCCTCCTCGATATACTGCGAGGCCAGCGCCGTTTTCCCCGAGCCAGAGGGGCCCACGACGAGGACTGAGTTCCAGGCGGGAATTCCACCGCCGGTCATTGCGTCCAGCGTTGCCTCCCCCATGGACAGCCGGCGATCGGGCGGCGGCCCAAGGTCGCCGGGTGGGCGCCGGATAATGCGGGGAAAAACCTGAATACCGTCATCGCTGATCCGCATCGTATGCAGCCCCGGCACCGGCGCCTGCCCCCGCATCTTGACCACCTGCAGCTTCCGCACCATCGAATTGCGCTCCATGCTCTGCGAGAGCCACAGGATGCCGTCGGCGACCGTGAAGACCGGGTTGTCCTGCAACTCGCCCTGTGAGTACTCGCCGACCAGGAAGGTGGTGGCTTGCCAGGCGGTGAGATGCAAGGTCAGGCGCTGAACAAAGGCTGCCAGGCTCAGTTGTCCGTCCCCGGCGTCCGCTGCCCGAATGACTGTGCGAAAGGAGTCCACGACCACGAGGCCCGGCTTCACCTCCTCCACCTGGCCCACGATACGTCCCAGCAGCGCGTCCAGGTCTCCCTCCAACACCTCGCGGCTGAGGTCGATGAAACGGATGCTCGTGCCCACCTTGGCGGTGTCAAAGAAGGTGAACTGTTGCTGGTAGCGCAGCATCTTGAGCGCCGGCTCGCCCATCACCGTGAAGTAGAGGGCGGGGCGCTCGGGGGAGGAGAGGGCAAACGTGGTCTGCTGAGCAAGGGTGGTCTTGCCTGCGCCCGCCCCTCCAGCGATGATGTTGAAGGAGTACTCGGGGAGGCCACCTCCTATTGCCTCGTCCAGACCCGGTACCCCTGTTTCGAGCCTGGAGATCACCTCGCGCGGTCCCTGATTCCTCGCTGTCATTGCTCCCTACGCCTCTTGTTGGTCCGGACCCAGTTCGGCCGGCAGCGCGTCCCACATCCTGCCCAGTAGGTGACGGGTCAGATCCTCACCCAGGAACACCAATAGCAGTCCAATAAGGTTCGCGAAGAGAACTTCGATGCCCTGTCGCGCTACGTCTGGCGCCGCACCCCGAAGGCTGGCACAAATCCCTTCGAGGCCGACGCCGGGAGCGGTTCCTGTCTGCACGCCGGCTAAAAACGGATGCTCGACCCGAGCTGCCTGCAGGGCACGCGCGAAGAGCGCTTGACTCCCTACCTCCGTCACCAGGTTGGTCAGCAGCTGCCCCAGCTTCTGCGAGGCGCGTTCGGCTGCCTCCGGCAGTCCCTCCGCGCCCGCCTGTCCCAACTCCGCTGTCAGGATCCAATCCGCCAGAATCTGTTCTTCCTGCACGCTGGTGTTTGAGGTCCTTCTGCTAAACACTACTATCGACAAACATCGAGGCCATAGATCGTAGTCGTGTACCGGCGAAAGCAGATACGCTTGCTGGCATTAATTATAGGTATGTCCACCTGCCGCAGCTCGCGACTGTGGGGAGCCGCCGGACGCTATCGGCTAAGATCGAGAGGCGGTTGACCGTGGAGGCCCGAGACATGGACGATCTTCGGCGTGTGACCGAGCGGCTCTATCCGGAGCAAGCGGAGCGGATCGTGGCGGAGATAGCCGCCTCTATCGATCACGTTGCGCCTGCTGCCCGGCCAGCCCCAGACCTCTATTGGTACCGGTTCCTCCAGCTCTACTTCATCTATCCGGACAGCATCGCTTTCGGCAGCGGGTCGCCGCTGGCGCGGCTGGTTCCCTATCTCCAGCACGTCAAGGACCTGGGCTGCAACGCCCTCCACATCCTGCCCTTTCTGGCCTCGCCCCTGGTGGATGCCGGGTTCGACGTCAGCGACTACCTGCAGGTGCGGCCGGACCTGGGCGCAATGGGCGACCTGGACGCAGTCATCGCCGAGGCGGAGCGGCTGCAGCTCCACCTCTTCATGGACCTGGTGGCCAACCACGTCTCGGAAGAGCACGACTGGTTCCGCAAGGCGCAGGCCGGCGATCCCAGATACCGCGACTACTTCATCACTGCCCGGACAAAGCCGCACTTCGTCGAGATGCGTCAGGAAGGGAGCGCCATCCTGGCCCGCTACATCGTCGACGGCGAGCCGGTTGACGTCGGCGTCGTCTTCCCCGAGTTTGTCGGCGAGATACCGCACTGGCGGCAGGAAGCCGACGGGACCTGGTACTACCACACCTTCTACCCGCAGCAGCCGGACCTGAACTGGCACAACCCCGAGGTCTTTCTGGAGTTCGCCAGGGTGGTCGCCTTCTGGACGGCTCGCGGCTTCAGCCTGCGGCTCGACGCCGTCTCCTTCATCGGCCAGGGCGCCTACAAGCGCACCGGCCGGCCCAACCCCTTTGCCGCCGATCTGGGCATCGCCCTGCGAGAGGTCGCCCGACGCGTCAATCCCAACACCGCCTTCCTGGTCGAGACCTATGAGCCGGTGCCCGCCATCGCGCGGTCCTTCGGCACCCCCGGCAAGAGGCGGGCAGAGCTGGCCTACAACTTCCACCTGTGCACGCACCTCTGGGTGGCTCTGGCCCAGGGGAATGTGGAGTACATCTGGAAGACGCTCGACGAGGTGCGCGACGTGCCGGTTCACGCCGAGTGGATGAACTTTCTCCGCAACCACGACGAGCTCAGCCTGGGCTACCTGACCGACCCGCTGCTGAGCGCGGTTCAAGACGCCCTCATGCCCTACGGCGCGTCATTTCGGTCGGGAACCGGGATATCCGGGCGCACCTTCTCCATGCTGCGGAGTAACGAGGAGCGGTTTCTCAACGCCTACTTCCTCCTCGCCTCCTTTCCCGGCGGCATGCTGATCCCCTTCGGCGACGAGTTCGGCGTCGAGAACGTCCCCATACCCGAGCTCCCCGAGCACCTGCGCGCCGACACCCGGAACATCAACCGCGGCCCCCTGACCGGCGGGGAACGCGAGACGCCCAGAGCCCGGCACATCACGCCCACGCTGGCGGAGGTGCTGCAGAAACGCGATGCGCTCAGAGAGTACGTCAACGTCTGGCCGGCGCGGCTGCCGTCCCCTTCCGGCGTCTTCGCCGCCGCCTATCACCACGGCACCTCCGAGCTGCTGGCCTTTGCGAACATCACCGGCGAGTCGCAGCGGGTAGAGCTCCCGGATCGGCAGCTCGAGGACTACCGGGTTGTGCTGTCACTGGGGCAGGCGAAACCGGCGGGCACC
>JAICWV010000208.1 GCA_025966365.1 Chloroflexota bacterium
CTGTCAAGATGTCACGAGAGACGATGCCGCGGCCGATATGTATGTCTATACTGGCGTCCTTGCCCCTGCGCACCGACCCGATCGACCCGCACCTCCTCCGTCCCCACCCCATTGATCTGGACCCCTTCGTCCACACCCGATCAATCGGGCCAGTACAAACCGATCTCGACGAACTGGGCGATGACGTAGGGGTGGATGAATCTGTCTGGGACGAAGCGGGACCGAGGTATAGGGCTAATGGAAACCGGGAAGTATCGCGTATGGTCTCAGACTGCCCGCTCCAGGCTCTTGTCGCTCAGGACCGCGGCCAGCGACTGCAGCAGGTGATCGATGTCCTCGTCGCGCACGTAGCCCATGTGGCCGATGCGGAAGATGGAGCCTTTGAGCCAGTCCTGTCCGCTGGCCACCACCACGCCGTGCCGCTCTCGCAACTGCTTGATCAGCTTGGCGGCATCGAGACTGCCCGGTACGCGGACGGCGGTGACGGTATTCGAGGCCACCTCCGGCCGCGCGAACAGCTCCAGTCCCAGCGCCGTGATGCCGTCCCGAACGGCCTCGCCGATGCGGGCGTGACGCGCGAAGACCGCCTCCGTCCCTTCCCCGGTCATCAACCGCAGGGCCTCTTGCATGGCGCGAACGACGCCGACCGCGGGCGTGAAAGGCGTGGTGCCTTTGGCGCCGTTTTTGGAAGCCTTGCGGAAGTCCCAGTAGTAGCGCGGCATGCGGGCCCGGGAATATGCGTCCCAGCCTCTCGAGCTGACCGCTGCCATGGCCAGGCCCGGCGGCGACATCCAGGCCTTTTGTGAGCCCGAGACGGCGACATCCACATCCCAGCCGTCGAGGTCGAAGGGAAGTGCGCCGATCGAGCTGACACCGTCCACCAGAATGGTGGCCTCGGGCCTGTGGGCACGGATGCTACGTGTCAGCGTCGGGATGTCGTTGGTGACGCCGGTCGAGGTTTCGTTGTGGGTCAGGATGACGGCGGAGGCAGGGAAGCCGCGCAATGCTTCGGCCACGGCCTCCGGGCCGGCGGCAGTGCCCCATTCCACATCCAGACGTCGGATATCGGCGCCGAAGGCGTCGGCGATCTCGGCGAAGCGGGCTCCGAAAACGCCGCCGACGACTGCCAGCACCGGATCGCCGGGAGAGAGGACATTGACCACGGCCGCTTCCTGGGCACCGGTGCCGGAGCCGGTCAGGATGAGCGGATCGTCGGCGGCCCCGAAGAAGGGCTTGAGGTTCTCGATGACCTCACGCATGACGGTGGCGAACTCCGGGCCACGGTGATTGATCATGGGCTGGGCGCCCGCCTGGGCGACCCCGTCGGGAACCGGGGTAGGGCCGGGGACGCGAAGATTCTGCTGCATGGTCAGGCTCCGAGCACGCTGGGATTGACGGGAAATGCCGGTGGATTGCCGGCGAAGAAGTCGAGGACAGCCAGGGCCACGTCGGTCGACACCTGTGCCTGTGCCTCACTGGTCGAGGCCGCCACATGCGGCGTGAGAATCAGATTTGGTGCGGAGAGCAGCGGTGAGTCGCGCAGCGGCTCGCGCTCGAAGACGTCCAGCGCCGCCCCGGCAATGTGCCCCGATGCCAGCGCGCCGGCGAGAGCCGCCTCATCCACCAGGCCGCCGCGAGCGCAATTAACTAGATAGGCTCCGGCCTTCATTCGCCCCATCTGCTCGGCGCCGATCAGTCCCCGGGTCTCGGGGAGAAGCGGCACATGAACGGTCACGATGTCCGCCTCCGAAAGCAGCGTCTCGAAGGGAACGGGACACAGACCGAGATCGGGCCAGGCGACCTCGGGCAGGTAGGGATCGTGGGCCAGAACCTCCAGCCCCAGCGCCGATGCCATGGCTGCCACCTGGCGGCCGATCTTGCCCACGCCAACGACACCCAGCCGCTTGCCGGATAGCTGCATGCCCTCGTAGCCGGTCTTCCAGTTGCCGTCCCGCACGGCGCGATCGGCAGCGGTGACGCGCCGCGCCAGGGCAAAGATGAGCGCCATGGTGTGCTCCGCGGTGGAGCGGACGTTGCCGAGGGGCGCATTGATTACCAGGATGCCGCGCGCCGTGGCCGCGTCCACGTCGATATTGTCGACGCCGATACCGGCCCGTGCTACCAGCCGCAGCCGGGACCCGCGATCGAGCAGATCGGAGGTGACGCGCGTTCGGCTGCGGACGATCAGCGCATCGGAGGATGGAACCGCCTCCCGCAGTGAGGACTCGTCCCGGGGAAGGAGCACCTCCAGCCGGGACTGCAAGAGCTGCAGGCCGCCGTCCGCCAGCGGATCGGCGACCAGGACGCGAGGCGAGGTCATAGTGCCTGTCCTTCCAGATTGACGCGATGACCGGCGAGATGCGCGACGTCGTTTACTGTGCGAACACTGCCGACGAGCGCAGGGCCGACAAGGGTGGTGATGCCGGCGTTCTCGACCGAGACGGAGGAGAAGCCGACGACCGGCTCTTCGCGGGCCGCGGCCAAAACCAGCCGGGCCACGGTGTCGTGGGTCACCACGACCCAGGTGCCGCTCTCAGGTTGAGCCAGTAGCTCCGCGATGGGAGGAACCGAGCGCTCGTGCACATCGTGGAGCGATTCGCCGCCCGGAAAGGAGACCGCGTGCGGCCGGTTCAGCCAGGTATGATACTGGTCCGGGAACCGGTCCTTGACCTCATCGCGCGAGAGACCTTCCCACTCCCCGTGAGAGATCTCGGTGAGCCGCTCGTCCGGTGTGGGGTGAAGTGCATGAGGATGGCCGATGGCATGGGCCAGGGAATGCGCGCGCTGCAAGGGGCTGCAGATGATGCCGCGAAGTCGCTCGCCGCGCAGGCGCGCGGCCACCAGCTGTGCCTGGGCGCGTCCCAGAGGGCTCAGCGGAATGTCCTTCCGGCCCTGATAGATGCCCCGCTGGTTCCAATCGCTTTCGGGATGACGGATCAATAGTACGGTGGTCGGCATGGTCAAAACTCCTGGGAGACCGGACTGAACCGGGGCGAGTATCTGAGTGAAACCTCACCCCCCGGGCTTTTATCCCCATGGTGTAGCGATCATGACCGCCCGCGCCGCTCGGTCCAGTCCACTCTCCGGTGCGGAACCCTAGGCGCGCTTTCCCTCGACAGGACTGGCGTCCCGCCTGTTTGAAGTGGATTATGGGCGATGCGCCGGAGACAAGACAAGA
This sequence comes from Chloroflexota bacterium, assembly GCA_025966365.1. Classification (GTDB taxonomy): domain Bacteria; phylum Chloroflexota; class UBA5177; order UBA5177; family UBA5177; genus JAICWV01. Next base: position 3,179 of record JAICWV010000208.1, read on the forward strand.
GCCGAATCGTGCACTATCGCCATGTCGCCATGTCGGGCATGACCTATTTCAAGGGGTCATCGATCCTGGGCGACTCGCTCTGGGCCCTTATCCCTGGCCCCGCAGTTTCTCGACGATGTAGTGCGCGTACCACGCCGGCCAGTTGTCGTCGCGCGTGCCGGTCTCCTGCTCGTAGGCGGCATGGGCCGCTTCCGCTTCCCGGAGCAGACGCTCCAGTGTTGCCTCGTCCACACGAACACTCTGTTCCATGTCCCGCACCTGTCCGGTTTGCTCCCACCATCACACTCCACCGCCGATTCGTCAAGAGCAGGTTTTGCCTGCGTGCAGCCCAAGATGGTGCAGCGGGGAGGTTGGAAGTGTAGGGGCGATGTGCACTCGGCTGAGATGTAGGGGCGATGTGCAATCGCCCGCTGTGCCTCAGCACAGCTTCTGGTGCCCACCACCCAGGGATATGGGTCTCGGGAACAGGCGAGTCTTTCCGGGTCCCCGCCGCAGCAGGTGGAATCGGGGGATCGGCCCCGACCACACCTGTGACGCAACGGCATGGCTCTGGAGATGCATGCACCAAAGCCGCTTTGTGGAGCGGCGGGCGATTGCCCCTCGCCCCGACATCTCAGCCCAGTGCACCTCGCCCCAACACATCCAACCACCCCGCAGCACCATCGTGGGCTGCACGCAGGCAAAACCAGCTCTTGACGAAACGGCGGGGGAGTGTGATGGTGGGAGCAA
>JAICWV010000206.1 GCA_025966365.1 Chloroflexota bacterium
GCGCCCGGACTTTCTGTGTCTCATACGTTCTCTCCTACACCGGCCCCAAAGTCCTCGGGAACCAGCTTGCGCAGCTTGAGGCGATCGATGAGCTCGTTGTATGACTTCTGACCAAAGTTCCGGATAGACATCAAGTCCTCCGGATTCATGGTCACAATCTGGCCCACCTTGGTCAGGCCCGCTCGCTTCAGCGAGTTCTCCGCCCGTGCCGATAGCTGAAGATCCTCGATGGGCATTTCCGCTTCCTGCGAGGGCAGCGGGCGGGGCGACGCGGCGGCCTTGACCCCCGGTACCGCCGTCAACTCCTGGCCGAAGCCGGCCAGGTGCTGGAAGTGCTCCGTGAGAATGCCGGCAGCCTGGGTGACGGCATCGTTGGGATGAATGGTCCCGTCCGTCCAGACCTCGAGGATGAGGTGGTCGAAGTTGGTCATCTGGCCCACCCGGGTCGGCTCGACCCGGAAGTTGACGCGCTCGACCGGGGAGAAGATGCCGTCCACCGGAATCCGTCCGATCGGCGTCTCCTCGCGCTGGTCGGTGATATCGTGATACCCGATGCCCCGATCGACCACAACCTCGGCCGACAGGCGGCCGGTGGGGGTGTCGATGCTGGCGAGGTGCTGGTCGGGATTCATGATCTCGACGTCCGACGTGGCCTGAATCTCACCGGCAGTAACGTTGCCCTCGCCACGCGCCTCGAGCATCAGGTGAACCGGCTCATCGGAGTGAGAGCGCAGGCGGACCTTCTTGAGATTGAGAATGAGCTCGGTCACATCCTCTTTGACGTCGGGGATGTCCGAGAACTCGTGCCGGATACCGTCAATCTGAACCGCGGTGATCGCAGCGCCCGGAAGCGATGAGAGCAGGACGCGGCGCAGGGCGTTTCCAATGGTGACGCCGTAGCCGCGCTCCAGTGGCTGGACCTCGAAGCGAGCATAGGTATCGGAGGTATCGGTGCAATCTATGCGGGGAAGCGAACTATTCATTTGTCCTCCGTGGTAGACGTTGCGATTGCCGCTGCGCGCGCAGCGGCAATCGGAAGGCTGATATCAGTTGGAGCCCGACGAGTGCCGCCAGGCTTCGGTGTTAGACGCGGCGCCGCTTGCGCGGCCGGGTTCCGTTGTGGGGAATCGGGGTGACGTCCGTGATGGACAGCACGTTAAGCCCGGTAGCAGCCAGCGCGCGAATGGCAGATTCGCGTCCGGGGCCCGGGCCCTTCACGTACACGTCCACCGTCTGCATCCCGTGATCCATGGCCCGCCGGGCAGCATTCTCCGCACTCATCTGCGCGGCGAACGGGGTGCTCTTGCGCGACCCCTTGAACCCGGCGGCTCCGGCACTCCCCCAGGAGATCGGATTGCCGTTGGTGTCGGTAATGGTTACCAGGGTGTTGTTAAAGGTGGCGTAAATGTGGGCCTGACCGCGAGGAATAATCTTGCGCTCTCGGCGCCGCCCGCGAACAGGTCGTTTTGGTGCTGTACGTCCCATGTGTGCCCCTTACTTCTTCGCCGTGGCCTTGCGCCGGCCGGCAACCGTCTTGCGGGCCCCGCGCTTGGTGCGGGCATTGGTCCGTGTCCGCTGGCCATGAACCGGGAGATTACGCCGATGTCGCAATCCGCGATAGCTACCGATCTCGGTCAGTCGCTTGATGTTGAGTGCCACTTCGCGGCGAAGGTCACCCTCGACCTTGAAGTCTCGGTCAATCAACTCGCGCAGTCGATGGACCTCGTCCTCGGTCAGATCTCGGATGCGGGTGTCCGGGTTGATCTGGGTTCGGTCCAGAATCTGGTTGCTCGACGTGCGACCGATTCCGTAGATGTACGTGAGCCCGATTTCAACGCGCTTCTCGCGTGGGACATCGACTCCAGCAATACGTGCCATAAATCCTCTTACCCTTGCTTCTGCTTGTGGCGCACGTCGGGGCAGATGACCATGATGACCCCACGGCGCCGGATGATGCGGCACTTATTGCAGCGCCGCTTAACGGATGCCGATACCTTCACAATTCCCTCTCTTCTCGTTCCCATCGGGGCGCGCCACTCGGCTCCCGACGGCCATCGGGGAGAACAGAGCATCCATCAAGGACGTACGGAAGGCGCACTCCGACCCATTTGACATTATTGTACCCTGTCCGCCATGCGGAATGGTACCCCCCAGGGCTCGCCATGCTCGGGAAGGGTCAGAATCTCCGGCCCACGGTCGGTCACCGCCACTGTGTGCTCGAATTGCGCAGAGAGCTTGCGGTCCTTGGTGATCACCGTCCAGCCGTCCGAAAGTGTCACCGTGTCCCAGGTGCCCTCGTTGATCATCGGCTCGATGGTGAGGACCATGCCGGGGCGGAGACGAATGCCGCGCACGGATTGGCGGTAGTGCGCGACGCTGGGCTCCTCGTGCAGCTGCCTGCCGACACCGTGGCCCGCGTACTGGCGCACGGACGAGAACCCCTGGCTCTCGACGTAGTCGCCGATCGCGGCTCCAATGTCATTCAGGTGCGCACCAGGCTGGGTCGCCCCGATGCCGAGCGCCAGCGCGCGCTCGGTCACGTCCAGCAGCTTGCGGGCCGTGTCCGACAGCGTCCCGAGGCCGACCGTGATGGCGGCATCGCCATGGTAGCCGTGAAAGATCGCACCGGCGTCCAGCTTGACCAGGTCCCCGTCCTGGATGCGGCGCTTTCCCGGGATGCCGTGCACGACTTCCTCATTGACCGAGATGCACAGGGTGCCCGGAAAGTCGTTGATGTGCGGGAAGGCCGGCTCCGCTCCCTGCCGGATGATGGACTCCTCCGCCAGGCGGTCGAGATCCCTGGTGGTCATGCCCGGCTCAACCGCCTCACGAAGCGCCTGAAGCGTGTTGCCCACGATCCGCCCCGCCTCACGCATGATCTCGATCTCTCGCGGCGATTTGATGCTGATGCTCACGAAGCGTCCTCCGACACCAGTCCAACCGAACGGTCGATCCGGGCAGTTACCTCATCCATTGGCCGGGAGCCGTCTACCTCGACCAGCTTCCCGGCGCTCCGGTAGTAGTCGACCAGAGGCTGCGTCTGTCGCAGATACGTCTGCAGACGGAAACGCACGATCTCCGGCTCCTCGTCGCTGCGCCGCTCCAGCGGAGCACCCTCGATGTCGCACACCATGTCACGCTTGGGCAACCTGGTGGAGAGGTTGTAGATCGTGTTGCACACCGGGCAGACGATGCGTCCTGCAATGCGCTCCACCAGCACTTCGGCTGGCGCGGTTATGTAAAGAACTCGATCCACCTGCCGGCCGCGTTCTACCAGCCAGCCGTCAAGCGCTGCTGCCTGCGGCAGCGTTCGGGGGAAGCCGTCCAGCAGGAAACCCTCTCGTGCGTCCGGCAACGACAAGCGGTCCAGCACCGCGGTGATGGTTAACGCGTCGGGCACGTACGCGCCACGCTCCATGTACGACCGCACTTCGCGCGCGAGATCGGTCTCTTCGTCCAGGATAGCGCGGAAGAGGTCGCCGCTGGCGACGTGGGGCAGGCCAAGCAACGCGGACAGCCGCTTGGCCTGGGTCCCTTTGCCCGCGCCGGGGGGACCGAGTAGGACGATGTTCATGGCTATCGGTTGATAAACCCTTCGTACTGTCGCATCATCAGCTGCGCTTCCAGCTGCTTCATGGTGTCGATGGCGACGCCGACCACGATGAGGACGGCGGTACTGCTAAAGGTGAAGGTGCTGATCCCCGTGCCCAGCGTGATGAAGTAGGGCAGCACCGCCACCACGGCCAGGAACAGCGCCCCGGCCAGGGTAATCCGAGTCAGCACCGAATTGAGGTACAGCTCGGTCATTCGTCCCGGCCGGTGGCCAGGGATGAAGCCACCGTTCTTCTGCAGCGTTTCCGGTAGGTTCTGCTGCTGGAAGGTCACCGCGGTGTAGAAGTAGGTAAAGCCGACCACCAGGATGAAGTACAGGAACCA
>JAICWV010000226.1 GCA_025966365.1 Chloroflexota bacterium
AGATGCGTTGGGCGTGGTCTCGGTGGGCCGGGAGCCGGTCGTGGAACAGCCCGTCTCGGCGCTCTCCGGATTCAGCGACTTTCAATCCCCGGTTGACCCGCAATACACCAACCTGGCGAGTGGGCTCGATCTGGCCAACGCGCTCCTTCCCACCGGCTATCAACGCCGCATCGTCCTGATGAGCGACGGGCGTCAAAACGTGGGCGACGCCGTCTCCACCGCACGGCTCCTACATTCGCAGGGCGTGCGGCTGGACGTCCTGCCGCTGCATGTGCCAGTCGGGCCGGAGGTGCTGGTTGATGGGGTGAGTATCCCGGCTCAGCTGCGTCCCCGCGAGACCTTTCCGCTCACCGTCACCGTCCGTTCCACCATCCGCACCACCACCGGCATTACCATTCTTCGGGGCCGGACCGTCATCGGCAGCGTCCGGGTAACGGTCCACCCGGGAAGCAACAGGTTTGGCTTCCAGCAGACGTCGCTGCGTCCCGGCTCCTACTCCTACACGGTCGAGATCACGCCTGCGCGCGACACACAGCCCGAGAATAACGCCGGCTCCGCCTCGACCACCGTCCTGGGCACCCCACGCGTGCTGGTCATCGCCGCCGATCCACGGGAGGCGGTCAATGTCACCGCCAGCCTGCGTAGCTCCGGCATCGGAGTCGATGTAAAGAAGCCGGCCGGCGTCACGCCCGATCTCGCCTCCCTGCAGCGCTATGCCGCAGTGATCATCGTGGATACGGCGGCGGACGAGCTGGGGCCGAAGCTTCTGCCGCTGCTGGTTCCGTACGTCAGGGATCTTGGCCACGGCCTGGTGGTCATCGGTGGTCAGAATGCGTACAGCATGGGCGGATACGGCCAGACACCACTGGAGCAGGTCCTGCCGGTCAGCATGACGCTGCCCAAGCATCAGAAACAGCCGACCGTGGCGGTGGCATTGATCATCGAGAGTCTGGAGGAGGACACGCAGGTCAACATCTCCAAGGAGGCGGGGAAGAGCGTGGTCAACCTGCTGGGCCCGCAGGACGAGGTGGCGATCAACGACGCGCCCTTCGAGGGCGGGGCGGGGTGGGTGGTGCCGCTGCAGCATGTGACCGACAAAGCCGCCATCAACTCCGCCATCGACCGCATGGTGCCCGGCGATCCCGAGAGCTACACGCCGATGCTCCAATCGGCGTATCAGTTCCTCAAACACTCCAACGCCAAGGTTAAGCACATCATCCTGCTGGGCGACGGCGATGCCGAGGACTCCGGCTATCAGCAGCTAGTGCAGGGCATCCGTGCCGGCGGAGTGACGGTCTCGACCGTGAGCACGAACGGCGAGGGCCGGAACGACTACCAGAACATGCAGAACCTCGCTCGCTGGGGCGGCGGCCGCAATTACATCGCCAACGATCCCTCCAAGATTCCGGACATCCTTCTGACCGAAGCGCGGACGGTGGCGCGTGTGGGAATCGTCCAGGGCAAGTTCTTCCCCCAGGAGCTTTCCGCCAACCCCATGGTGCGGGACCTCAAGCGGGTGGCCCCGCTCTATGGCTACGTGGCCACCACCCCCAAGCCCGCTGCCGAGATCGTGCTCTCCAGCACCAAGCTCGATCCGGTGCTGGCCGCCTGGCAATACGGCTCGGGGCGCTCGGTGGCCTGGACCAGCGATGCCGCCGGGCTGTGGACCAAAGATTGGCTGCGCGCGCCCAGCGCCGGCCGCTTCTGGGCGGACCTGGCGGCCTGGGTCCTGCCGGCGGCGGGAGCCGGCAAGCTCTTTGTCACCGCCTCCAGCAGCGAGGGGCAGGGACACATCGCGGTCAATCTTCCCGCCTCGTTGGGACCGGACCCCAATGTGACGGCCCACGTGCTCGCGCCGGACCTCAAGAGCACCACCTTGCAGCTACAGCCCTCGTCGCCGGGCCAGTTTGGCGGCTCGTTCGAGGAGGGCGGCCAGGGGGCGTATTTCGTGACGGTGGACGCCCAGGGCGCGGGCCATGGCAACGCCGGCCAGGTGGCCTTGAATGTCCCCTATTCCCCTGAATACCGGAGCACGGGCCTTGATCTGCCCTTCCTGCGGTCGCTGGCGGCGGCCGGCGGTGGCAGCATCATCGCGCGGCCGGCCGATATCTGGGCCAACAACCTGCCCTCGGTCATGCAGGAGTATGACATCACCGCCTGGCTGCTGGTACTGGCCCTTCTGCTGCTCCCGATAGACGTCGGCGTGCGGCGTCTGGTGGTCAGCCGCAGAGAGCTGCTGGCTATCCTGGAAGCGGTGCCGCTTCGACGCCGTGCTCCGACCGCAGCTGAGCCCGTGAGCCCACTGATTGGCGCCATGCGCCAGCGACGATCGCAGCGAGCGGTCCCGCAAGAGGAGCCGGACCGCAAACCTGCCCTGGCGGCGTCCTCAGCTGTGCCCCCCGCCACCCGCGCCGTCGCCGCTCGCGGCGCATCCCCTCGCCCCAGCGCCCGCCGCGAGACGTTCCCGCCACCGGCTGTGGAGGCAGAAGCCGAGCCGCTCGAGGAACAATCGCTCGCCGCCCGCCTCCTGGCCGCCCGCCGCCGGAAGGATTAATGGCTTCGAGATCATTCCAATCACCCCTACTGAAAAATCGTGAGTCACACCCACAGCGCGAAGTGATCGCCAATCACAGCCTCAAAACTGTCGTAGCGCCGTTGATGCTGGCGCGCATACCGCTCGTACCCGTTTGCCAGGAACCAGTTGATCCATGCCTCGCAGGCGTATCGAATTGCCTGCGGCAGCCAGACCCCTTCCTGCTCGGTCAGCGGTCGCACTGTCTCATACCCCCGCTTCCCCGCTCGCACCAGGTCGGGATCGATGCGATCGCCGCCCCGCAGAAATCCAACATCCATGAGTGTGACGGCCAGGTCGAGCAGGTACAGATTCTCGCCCGCCTCCTCGAAATCCAGCATCGCGACCACGCGGTCCGGGTCATGCGGATCAACAAGCACATTGCCGCTGTGCAGGTCTCCATGGATGATTCCTCGG
>JAICWV010000025.1 GCA_025966365.1 Chloroflexota bacterium
GCACTCAGACCAACCAATAAGAGGAGCAGTTTCAGCATCGTCCTACCTCCAGTTATTCTCTCACGCTTGCCGCTATCCCTTGCTCAGCGGCGTTCTTGAGGCCGTGAATGGCCCGCGTCACTCCCTCGGGCGCGCCGTACACCGACGTGCCTGCAACCAGCACCCTGGCGCCCGCCGCCGCGGCGACCGACGCGGTCTGCAGATTGATACCCCCGTCCACCTCGAGAAGAGCCGCCAAGCCGCGCCGGTCGAGTTCCTGGCGCAGCTCCCGCAGCTTGGGCAGGGTGGACTCGATAAACGTCTGGCCTCCGAAGCCGGGGCTGACAGTCATGACCAGGATGAGGTCTGCCAGGTGCAGTACCTCGCTCAACGTCCCGGCCGGCGTTCCCGGGTTGATGGCGACACCCGCCGACTTTCCCAGGTCATGTATCTGTTCAAGCGTTCGATAGATGTGGGGCGAGACTTCCTGATGGACGATGATGAGATCCGCCCCGGCATCGGCGAAGACCGGGACGAATTTCTCCGGCTCCACGATCATCAGATGGACTTCGATGAGCATGTCGGTGACACCCCGCACCGCGGCGACGGTCTCCGGCCCCATGGTGATGTTGGGCACAAACCGGCCGTCCATCACGTCGATCTGGACACGGCGCGCTCCGCCGGCCTGGACCGCGCGGACGGCGTCGCCAAGCTGAAGCGGATCGGCCGCGAGGACCGACGGCGCGATTTCGACGGTCATGCGGAGGTGGTGCCTCGCTCCGGGAGACGCGAGGCGGCCTCCGGGTCCAGGACCCAGAGGAGCTCGCCGTCGCTGGGCCGTACCCTGGAAGCGGGATACTCTCCACCCGCCATCACCTCTGCCACCACCGCCGCCTTGCTGTTGCCCGCCACCAGAAACATCACGCGCCTGGCGGCATTGATCAGAGGATAGGTGAAGGTGATGCGCCAGGCATCCAACCGGGGGACATAGTTCGGGACGACCAGATCATCGGTCTCGTTCAATGCCTGGGTGTCGGGAAAGAGTGAAGCTGTGTGTCCATCGTCACCGATCCCGAGCAGGATCAGATCGAGACGGGGAATCTGACTCGGCGCCGCCTCCAACACGCGGCGAAGACCTTCCTCGTAGATACTTGCCGACTCCTCAGGCGTGATGTCCACCGTGGCAAGGCGGTGAACGAAACGGTCGGGGATAGGCACCCGTGAGAGCAGCGCCTCCTCGGCGCTGTGATAGTTGCTGTCCGGGGAAGTGGGAGGCACGAAGCGCTCGTCGGAGAAAAACACCTGGGTCCGATCCCAGGGCATCTGATCCCGAAAGGGCGAGGATGCCAGAGCGTTGAACAGGACCCGGGGCGTATTCCCGCCGGATAGCGCCATGGTGAACATGTCGTCAGGCGAGGCAGCGCGCTGCGCGCTCTCCAATACCGCCTGCGCGGCTCGTCTGCCCAGATCGTCGCTGGAATCGGCGACGATGATCATCGCGGCGCTCATGCCGGTATGAACAGCTCGCGCCCCGCCAGGCGGCTGGCGGTGTCGAGAATGCGCTCGTACAGATGATCGTGACCGGCCATCTCCAGCTCGTGTGTCAACAATTCGGCATCTGTCTCCAGCTCCAGCGGCACGGCTCGACGGATGTCCGTCCCCTCATGAATTGTCGCCGAGACGTCGGCGCGGCGAAGGTCATCCGACCGCACCACCTTGAACCGGGCGGGAGGCAAGCCTTTGGGGTCGGCTACCATCTCCAGTGCCATGAGGTGCCCGGCAGCATCAGAGCCGTGATCCGCGAAATGCAGGTCGATGTCGATGACGCGCTCTCCCTGCAAGACCGACATGGAGAAGTCTCGGGCGAGCGGTGTGTCGAGGGTTGATTCGGGCTCCCAGCCAAGCTCTTCGGCCAGCCATCCAAGTGTCAACAGCGTTCCGACGGCCGCCCGGCGGTAGTCACTCGCCCCGGAGCCGTACTCTGTCCTGATAGACCGTATGCCATGGGCGTACGGCGCCCAGTGGGGCCCGTCGAAGAACTGCGCAATAATTTCGCGCCAGGGACGGAGCCGGGCCCAGTTGAAGTCGTTGATTCCCTGTCTCGCTCTGGAAAGCAAAGCCAGATTGGCGATCCCGTCGGCCGGAGTGTTGAACTGCGCCGAATCCACGATCAGCTGGTCGGCTACCGAAAACAGCTGATGGAAAATGCGGTGACCAAAGGCGGGCTGTCCCGGCCACCACAGGTACCTGGGCAGGCCAGGAATTACAAACGGGATGACCATGCTCGATAGATGGTCCGCGGCGCGTCCCCGCCCGATGAACGTCAGCTCTTCGTAACACAGCCCGGAGTGCGTCTTGCTGGGGACACAGTACGTCGTCACCCTGGCGTCGACCGATGTTTGGGCCACATGCCGGTCGCCGACGAGGATGATGGTGCGCGAGGGATGCCGGTCCGTGCACTGTCGCAGCTCGTCCGAGATCCGCTGCGCGTCCTCCTCGCTACCGGCGTAGACGATGAGGTTGAGGATGCTGGTCCGTACCCCGGCCGCCCCTTCGGTTTCCGAGGTCACGCGTCTCCACAGGTCGGCGAGATGCCGTTCAAGCGTACCGACGTCGACGTCCGTTCCAGACCAGGAGGCCGATGCTACGTCTGTCACGTCACTGGTCCCGCCAGGTGCGACCGTCTCTCTGGATGAGCTCGGTCCCGGCCTTGGGCCCCCAGGTCCCGGCCGCATAGTTGGGGAAGTTGGGCGGAGACATGTGCTGCCACGCCTCTAGGATAGGGGTGATGATCGCCCACGATGCCTCTACCTCGTCGGCACGCGTGAAGAGGGTCGAGTCACCTAGAAGGACGTCCAGCAGCAAGCGCTCATAGGCGTCGGGTGACTGCGTGCCAAAGGACGAGCCGTAGAGAAAATCCATGTACACGGGCTGCAGATCGTAGCCCTGTCCGGGTACCTTGGCCACGATTTTTAGCGACATCCCTTCGTTGGGCTGGATGCGCATGGCCAGCACGTTGGGCGTCATGGCGTCCGGATCCAGATGCTGGAAGAGCGCGAGCGGCGCGCGCTTGAACGTGACCGAGATTTCGGTCTCCCGCTTGGGGAGGCGCTTCCCGGTGCGAAGGTAGAAGGGCGTTCCCGCCCACCGCCAGTTGTCAACTTCCAGTTTCAGCGCCACGAAGGTTTCCGTCGTGGAATCCGGTGCCACGTTCGCCTCTTGCCGGTAGCCCTCGACCTGCTTGCCTCCAACCCAGCCGGGCCCGTACTGCCCCCGGACGACCCTCTCGCCGAATTGCTCCCCGGTCAGTGGCTTCACCGCGCGCAGCACCTTCACCTTCTCGTCGCGGACGGCGTGGGCATCCAGAGCGACTGGAGGGTCCATGGCAGTCAAGGTGAGAAGCTGCATCATGTGGCTCTGGACCATATCGCGCAGCGCTCCCGCGGTCTCATAGTAGCCGCCGCGCCGGTCGATGCCGAGCTCTTCCGCGGCCGTGATCTGCACGTTATCCACATAATTCCGATTCCAGATCGGCTCGAACAGCCCATTGGCGAAGCGGAAAACCAGGATGTTCTGGACGGTCTCTTTGCCCAGGTAGTGGTCGATGCGGTAGACCTGGTCCTCCTTGAAGACCGACAGAAGCTCCTTGTTGAGCTGCTCCGCGCTCTGCAGATCGCGCCCGAAAGGCTTTTCGATGACGATGCGCGTCCAGTGCTCGCCGGAGGCATTGGGCGTGACCAGCCCGGCTTTCCCCAGCATGTCCGCGATCTGTCCGAAGACAGTGGGAGGAGTGGCCAGGTAGAAGACCCTGTTGCCGTGCGTTCCCCGCTCCTCGTCGATCTTCTGCAGGAGCTTTCCCAGTTGCTGGTAGCTACTGAGATCGGCGAAGTCGGCTTGCTCGAAGAACAGGCCTTCGGCAAAGCTGTCCCATACTTTGGGATCGACGGGCGCCAGCCGCGAGTATTGATCCACCGCCTGCCGCATGTCGGCGCGAAAATCCTCGTGCGCCTTTTCGCTCCGCGAAAAACCGACCACGGTGAAGCCATGAGGCAGCAGATGGTTGACGGCCAGGTTGTACAGCGACGGCATGAGCTTTCGGTGCGTCAGATCGCCGGTCGCGCCCATGATGACCATCGTGGCCGGCTCCGGGGTGCGCTGCTGGCGCATCCCCTTCCGCAGCGGGTTCTCAGTCGTCACAACCATACGTTGTTACTCTCCTTGCGCGTGCGAGGCTGCTGGCTCGTGCTGAACGGCGTGCCCGCCAAACTCGTTTCTGAGTGCCGCCAGCACCTTGGCGGAGAAAGACTCCGGCTGCCGGGATGCAAAGCGTCGGAAGAGCGAGAGTGCAATGACGGGGGCCGGAACGCTGGTGTTGATCGCAGCCTCCACCGTCCAGCGTCCTTCGCCCGAGTCCTCGACATACCCGCGGATGGACTCCAGTCCCGGATCCTTGCGCAGAGCGTCCTCGGCGAGCTCGAGCAGCCAGGACCGCACCACGCTCCCGTGGTTCCAGATCCCGGCGATCTGGGTGAGATCGAGGCTCGGATATTCGGCGGCGCACTTCATGATCTCGAAGCCCTCGCCGTAGGACTCCATCATCCCGTACTCGATGCCGTTGTGAACCATCTTGACGAAATGACCGGAACCCGCGGGACCGACCAGTCCGTAACCGCCCTCGGGCGCCAGCGCCTGGAAGATCGGCTCCCAGTGCTTGAAGGTATCGGGCTCGCCGCCGATCATCATGGAGTAGCCTTCCTTCAGGCCCCAGACGCCGCCACTGGTGCCCACATCCAGCCATTTCAGGCCGTGCGCCTCCACCTCTTTGGAGCGGCGGATAGAATCGATCCAGCGCGAATTCCCGCCGTCGAGAATGGTGTCGCCGGGCGACATGTGTGGTATCAGCGCGTTGATGGTGTCGTCCACCGGTTGTCCGGCCGGGACCATGATCCAGACCGCTCGGGGCGGCTGTAGCTTCGAAACCAGGTCCTCCAGCGAGCTTGCCGGGGTGGCGCCTTCTCTGGCGGACTCCTGAACCGCCTCGGGGCTGCGGTCGTACGCAACCACGCTGTGACCGTGCTGGATGAGCCGGATGGTCATGTTTCCGCCCATGCGGCCCAGTCCTACCATGCCAATCTGCATCGCTCGCTCCTTACCCAACCTGAGCTGCCTGGGGACGGGCAGCGCCTTCCAGCAGCGTTGTGAGCTTCTTCATGGACGTCTGCGACTCGTCCGGGAGATGCAGACGGATGGCGGGCCGACCGTGCTGCTGCAGTGCCTGAAAATCGCCCAGCGCCTGCGCGGCTACCAGCGTTCCGAAACTGTACTTCTCTCCCGGCACCGGAACGTCCTGTTTGTACCCGGCCGTGATCTGAATGAACACCCCCTCCGGAGGTCCCCCTTTATGAAGTTGGCCGGTGGAATGCAGGAAGCGCGGTCCGTAGCCCAGCGTCACCGCCACTTTCAGCCCGTCGCGAAGTGCCACCCGCAGCGGTTCCAGCTCTCGATCGTGTTCCGGCGACGGCTCGATGTACGCCATCAGTGCCACGTACTCCGGCGCCCGTACCTGTCCCAAAAACTCCGACAGGGTGCGGGTGGCGTCTCCCAGGCTGTCCGATGGAACACATGAGCGCGCGGCGTCGTTGAGGTAGATGCGTATGCCGCTCACCTCGGCCAGCGGCCTGGGCTCGGGAAGCGATCCCGACTGCTGGAACTGCTGGAGAAGACGCTTGGTGTTGTCTTTGCTTTCCTGCACATTGGGCTGGTTGAAGGCGTTGATCCCCATCAGCGAGCCGGCCACTGCCGTCGCGAACTCCCAGCGGAAGAATTCGGCGCCGAGTTCGTAGGCGTTCGACACGGTGAGACGAACCACGGGCTCGCCCGCCTGTACCAGCGCCTGGACCCCGGATTCGATTTCCTCCCCCTCGTTTGCCAGAGTGATGGAGACAAATAGGTGGTCCTGCCCGTAATCATCGGGCGAGCCGGGAGGATTGTCCGGGACCGGAACCAAACCCTTGCCCTCCTTGCCCGTGCTCTCGGCCAGCAGCTGCTCCAGCCACAGGCCAAAGGTGGAGATGTCCGGGGAGAGAAAGAAGGTGACCTTGTTCCGGCCCGCCTTGCTCAACTCTCCCATCACCGCACCCAGCCAGGCGCCCGGGTTCTCACGCGCGCCCACCGACGGACTGCAGGCCTGCTCCATCCGCACCGCCCCATCCAGCAGCCGCTGCACATTCAATCCCATGGCGGCGGCGGGGACCAGGCCGAAGTACGACAGAGCCGAGTACCTTCCGCCGATGTCGGCCGGGTTCAGGAACGTCCAGCGGAAGTTTCGTTCCTGGGCCGTATCCTCCAGGCTGGTACCCGGATCGGTGATGGCGACGAACTGGCTACCCGGATCGGACATCCCTGTGTCTTTGACCTTCTGCCAGAACGTCTCCATGAAGGCGTTGGGCTCGGTTGTGGTTCCCGATTTGCTGGCGACGATAAACAACGTCTTCCCGATCTCGATCTCGCTCTCCAGAGCGGCAACGGCATCGGGGTCGGTACTGTCGAGAATGCGTAGCTCCGGGAATCCGGTCTGACGGCCAAACGTCTGGGAGAGCACGTAGGGAGCCAGGCTGCTTCCACCCATTCCCAGCACCACGACATGGGTGTACCCGACGTCCTTCACCGTCTGAGCCACCTCGGTGAAGCGATCCAGGTGCCGCAGCATCTCGTCAGCGACGTCCAGCCAGCCCAACCGATCGGCGATCTCGCTCTGGTCCTGCCCCGTCGGCTTCCAGACGGTGGGATCTTTCTCCCAGATCCGCTGGATTACCGAATCGCCTTCCAGATGCTGGAGCGCCGATTCGACAGCGCCTTGCTGGCCGTCGAGACTCGCCTTCGCGCTCGACTCGGTCTGCGCCTGGATATTCGCTGTCTTCTCGGCAATGACGGAGTAGAGCCCGTGGAGCGAGTTCGAGAACGAGTCCACACCCTCCACCGTCAGCTGGTCGGTCACAGTCTTGATGTCGATGCCGACTTTCCGCAGCCGCTCGACGACCTGGTGCGCCTCCTCCACGTTCTGCGAGACAGTTCCGCACTCGATTTTGCCGTGATCGCGCACCGCGTCGATGGTGTTGATGGGCATGGTATTGACAATTTCCTGCCCGACGAGCTGATCCACGTACATGGTGTCGGGGTAGTTCGGGTTCTTGGTGCTGGTGCTTGCCCACAGGGGCCGCTGCACCTGGGCGCCCCTGGCTTCCAGCTTCTTGAAGCGGTCGGAGCTGAACACCCGCTGGAATCGCTCGTAGGCGATCCGGGCGTTCGCGATCGCCGCTTTGCCTTCCAGGCTCTTGATCTCGGACGTATCGGCACTGGAGCCGCTCAGCTTCTCTTCGAGGAGTTTGTCGGTCAGGGTGTCGACCCGGCTGACAAAGAACGATGCGACGGACGCGATGTGATCGATGGGCTGGCCCGCCTCCACCCGCCGCTCCAGCCCTTTGAGGAAGGCTTCCATCACGTCTTCGTACACATCCACCGAGAAGATGAGGGTGATGTTGACGTTGATGCCTTCCGAGATCAGCTGCTCGACGGCCGGGATTCCTTCCCTGGTGGCCGGGACCTTGATCATGATGTTGGGACGATCGATACGAGACCAGAAGAAATGGGCATCGTCAAGCGTCTTCTGGTAGTCGTGCGCTGCCTCCGGTGACACCTCGACGCTCACGAATCCGTCGTGCGTCGAGGTCCTGTCGTAAACGGGCCGCAGGACCTCCGCCGCCATGCAAATGTCGGTAGAGGCGACCTCCCTGAAGATGTCCTCCGGTGTGGTGACGCCCGATGTCACCAGCTCACGCAGCTGGTCGTCATAGTCGGAGCTTCCGCCAATCGCCTTCTCGAAGATGGTGGGATTGGAGGTCACGCCCGAAATCCCGTCATCTTCGACCAGCTTCTTGAGATTCCCGTCGTCGATGAAATCACGGCGGATGAAGTCACTCCAGACAGCGACACCGCAGGCTTCAAGGTCTCGCAGTGGGTTCTCTGCCATCATTCCTCTCCTCGTCCCATGGCCCGGTTTGCGGCCTTAACAACGTTCTCAACCGTCAGTCCCATGTGCCTGGCAATCTCGGCGGCGGGAGCGGAGGCCCCAAAGTGGTCGATCCCCACCGAGACGCCGCTCGATCCGACCCAGCGGCACCATCCCAGGGTCGCGCCGGCTTCCACCGAAACCCGCGCCGTCACATCCGGAGGCAACACCTGGTTGCGGTAACTCTCCGGCTGTTGCTCGAAAATCTCCCAGCAGGGGAAGCTCACCACCTGTGCAGCCACGCCGGACTTCTGCAGCTCGTCGGCGGCACCGACACAGAGCGCCACTTCCGACCCGGTTCCCATCAGGATGACATCCGGTTTCCCGCCCGGCGCTTCTTTCAAGATGTACGCGCCCTTCGAGAGGTCACCCCTGGCGCCGGAACGATCGAGCACCGGCACTTTCTGCCGCGTGAAGACAAGCGCCATGGGGTTGCGCCGGTTCTGCATGGCCCAGGCCCAGGCGTCCACGCTCTCGTTGGCGTCCGCCGGACGGATCACATAGAGCTTGGGCATGGCCCGAAGGGACATCAGCTGTTCGATCGGCTGGTGCGTTGGCCCGTCCTCGCCCAACAGCACACTGTCGTGCGTATAGACAAAGATGGTCGGGATTCCCATGATCGACGCCAGGCGCACCGACGGCCGCTGGTAGTCGGAGAAGGCGAAGAACGTTGCGCCGTAGGCCCAGGTCATCCCGTTCAGGATGATCCCGTTGACGATGCTGCCCATGGCGTGCTCACGCACCCCGAAGTGGATATTGCGCCCGTCGTAGTGTCCCGGCTCAAAGTCCCCATACTGCTTCAACTGCGTCTTGGTGGAGGGCGCAAGATCCGCGTCCCCGCCGATGAAGGTGGGGACGTGGGCGGCGATCGCGTTCATGGCGGCGCCGGAGGCCTCACGGGTGGCCACGCCGCCCTGCTCCGGCTTGAAGGTGGGCAGATTGCTGTTCCATCCCTCGCCGAGCTTTCCGGCGTTGGCTCGATCCCAGTCACCCGCCAGATCGGGAAACGCTTGCTTCCACCGCTGCAGCATGTCCTTCCACTGGCCTTCCGCCTGCTCGCCACGCGGAACCGCCTTTCGGTACTCGTCCAGCACCTCGTGAGGCACGTAGAAATCCTTGTCTTCCGGCCAACCGAGCGCCTTCTTCGTCTCACGTACGCCTTCCGGTCCCAGTGGCTCGCCGTGGGCTTTAAACGTGTTGGCCTCGGGGCTGGCGTAGCCGATGATGGAGCTGACGGCGATCAGCGAGGGCTTGTCCGTCACCTTCTGGGCATTCTCAATGGCGCGCGCAACGGCTTCTATGTCGTTGGCGTCCTTGACCTCGTCCGTGTGCCAGGCATAGGCGTCGAAGCGCTCCAGGACGTTCTCGGTAAAGGACGTCGAGGTCGGTCCGGACAGTTGAACGTGGTTGCGGTCGTAAAGATAGATCAGCTTGCCCAGCTGAAGATGACCGGCCAGCGACGCCGCCTCGCTGGAGATACCCTCTTGCAGGTCTCCGTCGCTGACGATGGCATAGATGTAGTGGTCGATGAGGTCGTAGCCGGGCCGGTTGAAGTACGACCGCAGGTAGGCCTCGGCGATGGCCATACCGACGCCGTTGGCGAATCCCTGTCCCAGCGGGCCGGTGGTCGCCTCCACCCCGGGTGTCATCTCGTACTCGGGGTGGCCTGGCGTCTTGGAGTGCCATTGCCGGAAATTCTTGATGTCATCAAGTGAGATGTCGTAGCCGGTCAGATAGAGCAGGGAATACAGGAGCATGGACGCGTGCCCGGCCGAGAGGACGAAGCGGTCCCGGTTGATCCAGTCCGGATCTTTGGGATTGAAGCGCATGAACTTCGTGAACAGCGTGTAGCCGACCGGGGCCATGCCCAGGGGCGCGCCCGGATGGCCGGAATTCGCTTTCTGAACCGCGTCAATGGAAAGGGTCCGGACCGTGTTGATCATGAGCTGCTGCAGATCCTGACCGACAGCAGGATTATTTTCCGTGGTTGTCGTCATACCAATACCTCTCCGTCCTACGAAACCCGCTCAGCCGGTGCCGGAATGAGCGCCGCATAGAGCCTCTGCTGACGCTCCATTGCGCCCGCATAGACGCGCGAATGAGCGGGATCAGGCGTGTATGTCTGCCCCAGAGGGGCAGGAAGTGCGCCAGGGCCCGCGATGACACCCATCGCTTCAAGCACCATGAGCGCAACGCCGCGACTTGATGCTTCCGGAACGGCAGACACTGCCATTGGTTCCCCCAAGACATCGGTCATGATCTGCAGCCACACCGGCGAATGCAGGAGACCCGCCCCACTTCCGATCATAGCGCGCGGCGGCGCAATCACTTTTTTCAGCTCGGTGTAGACATCCGCGAATCGGTACGCGACCGCTTCCAGGCTGGCCCGGATCAGGTCGGCCGGCCGCGTATTCAGCGTCATTCCGACGAAGGCCGACTGCGCGTTGGGATTCCAGTCCGGGCTGCGCTCCCCGGCCAAGAAGGGCAACACGGTCAGGCCATGCGCATCCGGCTCCATGGATGCGAGCCGGGTCTCGAGGTCGCCGTCCTGAGTGCGAAGCGTCTGCGTGAGCCAGGCGAAGACGTTGCCACCGTCAGACAACGCCCCCCCCTGGACGATCCGTGCTCGGTCGAGCCGGTAGGTCCAGAGGCCCCTGGCCGTCGCAGTGTCATCGGCCGCACGCACGATCCGGATGGCTCCCGACGTTCCGATCATGATCACGACGGTTCGCGGGTCAGTCCCGCCACTGCCGATGTTGTTGCACGCGCCATCACCGAGGGCGATATACCACGGAACCGAGGCCAGCGACGGCCAGCGACGGGCGTACTCGGGGATCGGGTTCTGCATGACGGCCGTGTACTCCGTTAAGGGGGAGAGCTGCTCCTCGCGGACGGACAGGGCCGTGAGAAGCTCGCGGTCCCATTCGCAGGTGCGCTGATCCAGGATGCCGGTGCCGGAGGCCATGGAGATGGAGACCGCCAGACGCCCGAACAGGCGCAGATAGAGATATTCGGCAAACGACAACCAGTGCACCACTTTGCTGGTGATCTCCGGGCGCGTTTCCTTTAGCCAGAGAAGCTTGGCGGGCCAGTAGCTCGAGTGCAGGACGCAGCCGGTCCGCTGATGGACAGACTCTGCGTCGAGCCGCTCCCGCAGGCGCTGCACGGCGCCGCTGCTGCGAGTGTCTGCCCAGGTAAAGATCGGGGTCAGCGGCTCCCCGGACGTGTCCAGCCCGATCAGGCTGTGCCAGAACGTGTCGCAGGCCACCGCAGCGATGGGAGGTCCCCCGTCGCACAGACCACAGATCTCGTCCAGCACGGACTGCACCACACCCAGTAGCATTTCGGGTTCGATGACGACACCGCCGTCCGCGGTCGTCTGCACAGCGTACACTCGGTGAACCTCGAGCCCCCGAATAGAGCGTCCCGCGGCGTCGTAGACCAGGGCTCGCGCCGAGGAGGTTCCGACGTCGAGTGCCAGGACTGCCGGACCCTTCGCCTCCTGCGGCTGGACCGACGTCGGCTCAACGGTTTCGGCGCTCACACTTATACTGTACGCACTTGCAGCCTGGGATCCTGAGCGGGAGTCGAGGCGGAGCGATGAACGTCGAGCAGCAGAAGCAGGAAGCCGCGATCCACGCCGCAGGACTTGTGGAGGACGGCATGGCGGTGGGCCTGGGGTCGGGATCCACCGCTCACATCGTGGTTGTCGAGATCGGACGGAGGGTACAGTCGGGCCTCCGAATCGTGGGCGTCCCCACCTCTGATGAGACCGCGCGTCTGGCCCGGTCGTTCAACATTCCCCTGGCAACGCTGGAAGCGCAGAACAGGCTCGATCTGGTCCTCGACGGCGCCGACGAGGTCGATCCTCGGCTCAATCTGATCAAAGGGCGGGGCGGAGCTCTCCTCCGAGAGAAGATCGTGGCGCTTGCGGGCGACCAATTCGTGGTGGTCGTGGATGCAAGCAAACGCGTCGAGCACCTGAGCGCTCACGCTCCGCTTCCCGTCGAGGTCGTTCCCTTTGGCTGGGTGACGACGCGCCGCCGATTGGAGCACATTGGATTCAGATGCGACCTCCGGGGAGGCGCGACGCCCTATCTCACCGACGGAGGCAATTTTATTCTCGACTGCCGGCCGTCCTCAACGCTCAACCTTGCCGACCCGTCAGTTGCGGGAGAACTGAAAGCGCAGACCGGCGTGGTCGAGCACGGCCTCTTTCTGCACATCGCGACATCCGTTGTCGTGGGAACCGCAAGCGGCGTCGAGGTGCTGAGTCGCCCGGGGAGGGGAGACTGACCGCTATACCGGCGGGCGCGAGCGAGGCTGCACGACGCGCGTCACCATGCGCCTGGAACCGGCAGCGTTGCCACTGGAGGATGCCCCCTCCACCTGGTCATCGAGCTCATAGAAGTTGTGGTACGGCTGACTGACCTCATCGGCGTCAGGCACTTCTTCCCCCGCCCGGGCGAGCGATTCGTAGTAGTAGGACGAGAAATCGTCGGGAATCTCTTGCTCAATCGGATTCATGGCGGTGTCCACGACCGAGCGAAACTCGCGAACCATCTTCCCCACATTGGCTGCTGTTTCCGGCAGCTTTTCCGGTCCGAAGACGATCAGGGCGATCACGATGACGATGACGAGCTCTGGAAAGTGACCAAACACAGTGTTAGCGGTTCTCCATACCAATATAGGTCCTATATGTATGACCTACGTACTCCGCACGCGGGCGGATCAAGCGATTGTCGGCGTACTGTTCCATGATGTGGGCGATCCACCCGGCGACACGGCTCATCGCGAAGATGGGCGTGAATAACTGGGGAGGGATGTCCAAGTAGGTGTACACCGAAGCCGAATAGAAGTCAACATTCGGCAAGAGGCTCAGGGTCCTCGCGACCTCACCTTCCAGGCGGACCGACACATCGTACCACCGCTGGTCATCGGACATTGAAGCCAGACGCTCCGACAGTCGCTTGAGCCGTCGCGCTCGTGGATCGCCGTTCTTGTAAACGCGATGGCCGAAGCCCATGACTCGCTCCCGCCGCTCCAGTGCTCCCTGGAGCCACGGCGTCACGCCCCCCACCCCGTCAATCGCGGTCAGCATCCGGTGTACTCCCTCCGCTGCCCCGCCATGGAGCGGTCCGGTCAACGTGCACAGCGCTGCCACCACCGCTGAATACAGGTCGGCCAGGGTTGAGGCAGCGACGCGTGCGGCAAAGGTAGACGCGTTCAGTTCGTGGTCCGCGTGCAGGATCAACACTTCATCCAGGATGCGAGACGACACTTTGGGTGGACGCTCGCCGCGCAGCATGTACAGAAAGTTGGCGGCCAGCGAGAGTTCGGGATCGGGAGAGATCGCCTCCTGACCATTGCGAAGGCGGTGAATCGCAGCGACCAGTGTCGGAAATCGGGCCAGAATTCCGATCGCCTCCCGGCGCCCGGCATCAGGATCGGCCCCTCCCGCGCCGCGATCCCGGATGCTGAGAGCTGATATCCCGGTCCGAAGCCATTCCATCGGCGTGCCTGAGTTCGGAAACCCTTGCAGGAGCCGGATCACCTCCGGATCCAGGCTCTCGGCCGCTGCAATCTCGGTGCGGAATGTGTGGAGCGCCGACGCGGTGGGAAGCTCTCCGGTCCACAGCAGGTAGGCGGTCTCCTCGAAGGTCGAGTGTTGCGCCAGGTCGTCGATGCCGTAGCCGCGGTACGTCAGCGTTCCGTCGATAATCGAGCTGACGGCGCTGGTGGTGGCGACCACGCCTTCCAGCCCGCGCCGTCCGTCTCCGGCCTTCACCCGCTGCACTCCTCTGTTCGTTATGTCCACTCGTTCATGGTACGTGGGTGGGATGCGCCTGCCCAACCCGCGGCAAGAGGCGCGTATTGTTCCCCCGCTCGATCCGTTGATACCATGGCGCGATTTGGAGTACTCGTGGCGCATCACCAACTGACACAGCCCGCGGTCCCGGCGCGGCGGGAGCCGTCCCTTCCTCTTGACCTGCTTCGCGCCATGCGTCCCAAACAGTGGATCAAAAATACCTTTGTGTTCGCTGCGCTCATCTTTGCCGCCAAGTGGACGCACCCCGATCTGGTCCTGAAGGTGGGTGCCGCGTTCTTGCTGTTTAGCGCTCTCACATCGGGGATCTATCTGCTGAACGACGCCGCCGACGTCCAGGCCGACCGCCTGCACCCAACCAAGAGACACCGGCCGATCGCGGCGGGGCGGATCGGGGTTCGGGTAGCGATCGCCATCGCTGCCGTCCTCTTGCTGGTATCCCTCGGTCTGGGACTCCTGCTCAGTTCGAACTTTGCGCTGGTGGCGGCCGGCTACGCCGTTTTACAGGTGGCGTACACCCTGTATCTCAAGCACCTGGTCCTCATCGACGTCTTCGCCATTGCCGGAGGATTCGTCCTCCGCGCCGCCGCCGGGGCAGCGGTCATCGGGGTGCAGATTTCGCCCTGGCTCTATCTCTGCACCATCCTGCTCTCCCTCTTTCTCGGCTTCGGCAAGCGCCGCCACGAGCTTCTGCTTCTTGAAGAAGGCGCCGGTAGTCACCGCCGCAATCTAGAAGAGTACACCGGTCCCTTCCTCGACGATCTGATCAACATCGTCGCCGGCGCCACCATCATCTGCTATGCCCTCTACACCTTCTTTGCCAGCACTGTCCCACACAATCACGCCATGATGGTGACGATTCCCTTCGTTCTGTACGGGATCTTTCGCTATCTCCTCCTCATCCACCGGAGAGACATCGCCGGCGCCCCGGAAGAGGCGCTATGGAAGGACATTCCGCTCCTGGCCGATCTGGTGCTCTGGGCGCTGGCAGCGGCCATCGTGCGGCACATCTACGGATGAAGCTCGATCTCCACACGCACACCTACTGCTCCAAAGACTCCCTGATGCAGTACCCCCGCATCATCAAGGCAGTCGAGCTCTCCGGTCTGGACGGCATCGCCGTGACCGACCACAACGAGCTCCGCGGCGCGCTTGAGCTGGCGCGCCTGGCTCAGTTCCTGGTTATTCCGGCCGAGGAGATCAAGACATCGCACGGAGAAATCATCGGCCTCTTCCTCCACGAGTGGATCCCGCCGGGATTGGCACCGGTGGAGACAGTCGAGCGCATCCACGAGCAAGGTGGCCTGGCATATGTCCCGCACCCCTTCGATGAAGTGAGAGGCAGCCGGATTCGCCGCGATGCCCTGGAAGAGGTTACGCCGCTTGTCGACGTGCTGGAAGTCTTCAATGCGCGGAACGCGGTGCCGGCGTTTAACGTCCGCGCCCTGGAATACGCCCGCAGGCATAACCTGTTAGCGGGAGCCGGCAGCGATGCACACACCTACGCCGAGTACGGCCGGGCCTACGTCGATATTCCCCCCTTCGAAGGCCCCCGGGAATTTCTGGAGAGCATGAGACAGGGGCACTGGCGCGGCCGCCTGAGCAGCCCGTTGGTCCATCTCCGGACGCGCCTCGATCGAACCCGGAAGGTCCTGGGCCTGGGAGCATAGGGTGGAGCGCGCGCATGCCGTCGTCGTTCACTACGAGCCCCGGGTGCGGGAAGAGCTGTCCAACGCGCTCCGCGAGACCTGCGAGGTGGTCGCGGAAGCTGGTTCCGGTGAGGACGCGATCGCCTGGATCCGCGAGACTGAGGCCGAGCTCGCCATCGTCAGCGCCGATCTGGAGCGCGGTGGCGGCATGAGCCTGACGCGGGCTGTCCGTCAACTTATGCCCATGACGCACATCATCCTTCTCACCGCCGAAAAGAACGACAGCCAGCTCTTTGAGGCCATCCGCTACGGTGCCTCCGCCTATCTCGCCGAGGACACGCCTAGAGAAGAGCTGATCGACATTGTCAGCCGCGTGGCCGCCGGGGAGTATGTCATTGACGACAACATCCTGGGAAATCCGCGCCTGGCCTCGCAGGTCCTGGACGCGTTCCGGGAACTCTCCCGAGCCGAGCAGGGTGAGGGAGCGCTTTTCGCACCACTCTCGCCGCGGGAGATTGAGGTCCTGGAGCACGCGGCGCACGGCAGCAGCAACAAGGTCATTGCCAGGAAAATGGGCATCAGCGACCAGACGGTCAAGAACCACCTCACCTCGATCATGCGGAAGCTGGCCGTCAACGACCGGACGCAGGCGGTCGTCTATGCCCTCAAGCACGGCTGGATTCGCATGCGCGATGTCTAGCGCCCTCGATCCGGTCCTCCGCGTCTATCCCGTCCGGACGCTGACCGAGCGCATCCTCGACGAGATCTTTCCGCCGCTCTGCGTGGGCTGCCGTCGCATCGGCCGCTGGATTTGTGACCGGTGCTGGATGCAAGTGGCGTGGCTGGGTCAGGGAGAGCCGATCCCGGCACCGGCCGGTCTGGATGGAGTTGTGGCCGTGGCCGGGTTCGACGGCGTGGCACGCGAGGCGGTACACGCCCTCAAGTTCGGGGAGCGACACGCCATCTCGGGCATGATGGGCCATCTGATGGCCGGAGCCGTGCCGCCCCACGTAATCCAGGTTGTCGCTCCGGTGCCGCTGCACTCCTCTCGCCGCCGAGATCGCGGCTACGATCAGGCAGCAATGCTTGCGACACGGGTCGGCCGTTCGCTGGACGTTCCCTGCCGCCGGAATCTGCTGCGCCGTGTCCGCAAGACCAGGCAGCAAACCACTCTGGACGGCATTCACCGGCGCGAAAACGTGCGCGGCGCCTTCGCTCCCCGCGAGAGGCTGCAGGGCGAAGCCGTCCTCCTGGTCGACGATGTCCTCACTACCGGCGCCACCATGGCCGCGGCGGCCGAGGCGGCCCGCGAGGCGGGCGCCGGCCGGGTCATCGCCTGCGTCTTCGCCTGGGCACGATAGTTATCGTCGCTAAACGGGACATAAATCCTTCGTGATTATGTCAGCGGATTGATTTTCTACGAGGGACCAGGGTACAGAGCGCGCAGTGTGCCGATTCCGAGGACCGGGATCTGGACGCCCGCGTCTCGGTACTGGATAATCCGCTCCCGCACCTGATCGGCAGATCCAATCAGCGCCAGAGACTCGGCCACTTCATCCGGGATGAAGCTTGCAGCTGCGGTTTTGTCGCCCCGGTGGGGGTAGGCACTGTTATGCTGCCGGATGCCTTCGAGAATTGAGGTATCGAAGCCGGCACGCTCCAGGAGCAGCTCTCCCTGGCGGGGTACGGAGAGCATCCCCGCCAGCCACTCTTTCGCTTTGCGCAACCCCTCGGCGTAGTCCTGGACGATGTATGCCGTCAGCCAGGCGGCAATCGTGATCTCATTGGGGTCGCGACTCCTCGACTTCGCCCCTCGCTCAATCTCGCCTACAGCCCAACGCACGTAATCGGTTGATGCGCCCACGTTCAGAAGAACGCCATCCGCCACATGTCCCGCAAGCCCCAGCATCTTCGGTCCCATGGCGGCGTAGACAATGGGGACGCTCTCCTGCACCGGCAGGACTTCCAGCCGGGCGTCGCTGTAGCTGAACCGGCGCCCGGCATAGGTCACCGTGTCACCGGCCAGCAGCGCCCGAATGATCTCCGTGGCTTCCCGCATTACCGATAGAGATCCCGCCGCGGGAATACCCATTTGTGTCTCTATCAGGGACGGCGAGCTGGTCCCGAGACCGAGCGATGCCCGTCCGTTGCTTATCTCGTCGAGAGTGGCCACAGCCATGGCCAGCGAGGTGGGGTTGCGCGTGTAGGGGTTGACCACACCGGTTGAGATCCGGATGAGCTGCGTCTCCCGCGCCGAGAGCGCCGCCAGCTCAAAGGCGTCCCGGCAGTTGATGTCCTCGGCGATAAAGGCGATCTCGGCTCCAAGCGCCTCGGCTTCACGCACCGCCTCGACCACGCTGTCCGCACTCCGGCAGTTGGTCACGCCCAGCCCGAACCGCTCGGTCATGCCGGTGCTCCGGCCGCCATCGCGGCGCGGTACTCAGCGTAGCGGCGAGCGAGCACATCGAACATGCGGCTCCTGAAGACGGACACATCGAACTCCCTGGCATGCGCACGTATAGCAGCCGGATCGAATCCATCTCCGAGACTCCGGAGCGTGCCGGCAAGCGACTCCGGATCCGGGCGATCGAAGAACGCCCCCGTTACGCCATCCCTGACCGTCTCCAGCGCCCCTCCCGCCCGGTAGGCAACCACCGGCCGGCCCGAGGCCATGGCTTCCAGCGGCGTCAGTCCGTAGTCCTCCTCCCCGGGGAAGATAAATGCCCGGCACCGCGCCATCAGGTCGCGCCGCTCCTCGTCGGAGACACGCCCCAGGAACTCAACCGACGGTCCCGCCATTCCGCGTAGCCGCGAGATGTCCGGCCCCACCCCCGCGATCTTGAGCGGCGCTCCAATCCGGTTGCAGGCCTCCACCGCAAGATCGATCCGCTTGTAAGGCTGAAGCCTTGAGATCACCAGGAAGAAGCCCTCGGAATGGTCGGCGGGGGAGAAGTCGGAGACATTGATCGGCGAGTGAACCACGTCACTCTCGCGTCGATAGAACTTGGCGATGCGGCGTGACGCATTGCGCGACCCGGCGACGAAATAGTCCACGCGTTGCGCTGCCACGAAGTCCCAGGTCCGCAGGGGCGTGATGAGCCAGGGCAAAAGCGCCCGGGCCGGGCGCGGCAGCCGGTCGTACGCCAGGTAATCGTGGTACATCCAGACGAACCTGGTGGGTGTATTGCAGTAACAGACATGGCAGGTGGATGGTGGGGTGATCACCGCCTTGGCGAAGGAGGTCGTGCTGCTCAACACCAGGTCGTAGTCATTCAAGTTGAAGGACTCGAAGGCGGTGGGATAGAGCGGGATGAGCGCCCTGGCGACGGCAAGACTGGGAGAGATGTGTTGCATGAAGCTGGTACGAATATCCCGCCGCTTCCACGATTCCGGCATGCGCTCGCTGTCGTAGACGGAGGTGTAGATGGGCGCATCCGGGAACATGTCGGCAAACACCTCGACCACATTTTCCGCCCCGCCGTGCTGATTCAGATAGTCATGCACGATGGCCACACGGAGTCCGCGCAGGACTTCCGGCATTGCCACCCCCTCAGCCATCATGCTTCGCCGCCGGAGCGCACCCGTGCCGCAGAAACCGGTAGCCGAGGGCTGTAGCCCGCAGTCTTTCCTGCCGCGTCCCGTGTCCCTGTTTGACGCTCATCGTTACCCGATGCCTCCGCAGGTAGCCTACACGACACGAGGTCCGAACATGGAAAGGGGCCGGACAATGCCCGGCCCCACAACCCGTCTCTTGCTCAGGCTGCTCGGGCCGGCTCGGTGCGGCCGCGTCGGAAGAATCGGGCCAGCTCGTTGTTGTGCCACACGACCAGGATCTGGCTGGCATTGAAGATGGAGCTGTAGGTACCGCTGATGATGCCAATCAGCATCGCCAGGACAAAGAACCGGATCGACTGGCCGGTGAATAGGAAAACCGCCAGCAGCGTCAGCACCACCGTGAAGGAGGTGTTAATCGATCGCACGAAGGACTGCAGGATACTGTGGTTCACGATCACGTCAAAGGGGTCTCCGGTGCGCCGCGCCAGGTTCTCGCGAATCCGGTCGAAGATGACGATGGTGTCGTGGACGGAGAAACCGATGATGGTGAGCATGGCCGTCATAAACGGAGCATCCACCTCGACGTTCAGGAGCCAGCCCAGGATCGAGAAGATCCCGAGAACGATCAGGACATCGTGCAACATGGCGATGATGGCGGCCGTTCCGAACCGGAAGGGGTGAGGCGCATTGCGAAAAGCAAAGCTGATGTAGAGAAGAATGGCGACCGCCGCTGCGATCACCGCGATGATCGCGTGCTCGGTCAGGGTCGAGGCAATGGTGCCGCTCACCGAGTTCACGGTGATAACCCCTTCCGATCCCGGCCATTGCTTCTTGACGTCGCTCTTCAGCACATTCAGCTGCTTATTTGTCAGCTCTTTGGTGCGGACAATGTACTGACACTTGCTGGGACAGGTGGTGCCCAGTACCGGCTGGATGAAGTCAACGCTCTTACCGAGCTTGCTGTAGACGCCGATGATGGAGCTGTTGGCGTTCTTTTGCGGAATCTGGAGCGTGATCTCGGTTCCGCCGGTGAAGTCCGTTCCCAGCTTGAGCTGATTGACGATCAGCGAGATCGTCCCCGGAATGATGATGATCAGCGAAAGAAGGAAGTAGTAGTACCGCTTCCCAACGACGTTAAGCAACGCGACCTCCTGCCAACTGCTCGACGCCATAGAGCGTCCGATTGCGTGTGAATCCCGATTGAACCACGATCCGCAGCAGTGTCTTGGAGACAAAGTAGGCCGTGATGAAGCTCAGCGCCACGCCGATACCGAGCGTCGTCGCGAAACCAGTGATGACGGTGGCGGCGAAGGTGTGACCGAACCAGAACAGAATGATGGTGGTGATGATGGTCGAAACGTTCGAATCGCGAATGGCGGGGAAGGCGCGCGAGAACCCGGCCTCGACCGCCGCGCCGAGCGTTTTGCCCGCTCGCAATTCTTCTTTCATCCGCTCGAAGATCAGGACGTTGGCGTCAACGGCCATGCCGATGGAGATGATGAACCCGGCGATGCCTGGCAGCGTCATGGTGACACCGAGCAGCTTGAAGATCGCCAGCACCGCCACCGTGTACATCAAGAGGGCAATATCGGCCAGCAGACCCGGCAGCCGGTAGTAGAGAAGCATGAACAGCGCGACGATGATCACGCTGATGACCGCCGCTTTGACCGCGGCAGTGACATAGATGGGGCCGAGGCTGGCAGCCACCGAGCTCAACGAGTCCACATGCATCGAGATGGGCAGGGCGCCGTAGTTCAGATAGGTCGCGATCTGCTGCGCCTCAGTGGAGCTCGTGAGCCCGTTGATCACGGTCTGACCCTGACAGATAGCGCCCTGGATGGTGGGATCGCTGACGACTTTCCCATCCAGGACGATCGCCGAGTTCTTGCCGACGTTATTGGTGGTGTACTTGCACCAGCGGTCGGAGCCCGACCCGTTCATGCTGTAGGTAACAGTCGGACCAGTGGTGTCGAAGCCAACCTGGGCGCTGCCCTGGCTGATATCCGAACCGGGCACGACGACCTGAAGGACAGGAATCTTGGCGTTGGGGTTCCCTGCCCCCACCTTGGCGCCCTTGGCTCCGCACTTGGGCAGATCGGGCGGACACACCAGCTTCACCGTTGCCCCGGTTCCCAGTTGGGCGCTTCCGCTGTCGGCTAGAGCCAGGTATCCGGTCTTTCCGATGGCGGCGACCGCTTGCTGCTGGTCCTTGACGCCCGGCATCTCGACGGCGATCGAGTCCTTGCCCACCACACTGACCTGTGGCGCTACCACACCCAATCCCTGCGAGACGCGGTTTTCGATCACGTTCCGGGCTGTACTCATGCCTTCCGCGGTGACATTCTGCCCGTGATCCGCCTTGAGGAGCACGCGGACTCCTCCGGCGAGGTCGATTCCCTTATTGATCTGCGCGGTGTGTCCGAAGACGTCCGTGGTGGACGGCAGCACGACGTACACGGCACAGAGAAAGACAACGATGATGGCGGCGAATGTCCACCCTACATGACGCATTCAGATCTCCGGTCCCAATAAAGTGAAAGGCCCCTTCCGGGGTGCCGGAATTTGGGCAATGCATTGTAGTGCCGCTTACGGAGGGCAGTCAACGCGACAGCGTGAGAAAAGTGACCTCCGGGTTGGCGCGGAAGCGCATGGGCAATCCGACGCACCCAAGACCCCGGTTCACATACACCGCCGAGCCGTTGACGTGATACATGCCATCCACGAACTTGCTGCCGCACATCGACTGAACTGTCTGCTTCTCCAGGCCGGGGAAGGCGATCTGGCCGCCGTGCGTGTGGCCCGTCAGAATGAGGTCAGCAATCCCGGCCGGAAGGCGCTCTGCGCAATCGGGGACATGCATCAGTACGACGCGCGGCCGCCCCGATTCGCCCAGCTTGGCCACGGCCGCACCCCATCCCGGCGCTTCGGTCTCGAGTCCCGCCAGCGTCACGCAAATTTCACCTGCGTGGACGCAAACTAATTCGTTTTCCAGAACCCGGATACCGGCCTCCTGGAGCTCGCGTTTCAGCCGCGTCACGATTTCCTCGCCCGCGCTATAGTCGTGATTGCCCAGCACCGCGAAGTTGCGATTCTCGCCGGAAATCGTGAGGAGGCTCGTGATGGAGCGGACCCGGCCGAGCGGTGGCTCGCGATCCAGAAAGTCGCCGGTGTTTACGACGATGTCGGGGTTCTGGTGGCGGATGACATCGGAGGCTTCTTGCAGATGCTGTGGGCCCCAGTCGCCATCACCCACGTGAATGTCGGATACCTGTGCCATGGTGAAGCCGTCCAGGGCCTCGGGGAGATCGCGAACGGGCACAGTCACATGATTGACTTCGAGGCTGGGCACGGGAAAACGCTGGGCGACCCCGGCGAAGATAGGGCGGACGGCGTCAAAGACGGGCACGCGGGTTCCGATGCACGAAGCGGGCCGCCACTACAGCCGATCGTCCTCGCGCAGGCGCCTCGACGGCTTGCGTGGCGCGGGCGCGTTCTGACGGGGCTGGTGCGAGATGCCGAGTCGCGTGTCCACTCCCCGGATCTCGCAGAGAGTTGAGAGATGGCCGTCGCCGATTCGGGAGCGAAGGCGGGGCTCGATCTCATCGGGGCTGAGGTTGGTGGTGATGACAGTCGACAGCGCCGAGTTGTAGCGATGGTTCAGGATCTGATAGAGCTTTTCCTGCGCCCAGGCGGTGGACGTCTGCGTGCCCAGGTCGTCCAGGATAAGCAGCGGCGTATTGCGCACCGTCTCGAACAGCTCGTCGTAGGTCACGTCGCTGGTGGGGCTGAACGTCGACCTCAGATGGTCCAGGAGATCCGGAACCACGATGAACACGGCGGGCTCGCCTGAGGAGACCCGATAGTTGGCCACCGCCGCCGCCAGATGCGTCTTGCCGGTCCCGAAAGTTCCCCACAGAATCAGCCATCCCTGGGGGTTTTCGGCGTAGGTGCGCGCAACTTTCCAGGCCGCGTCGGGGCTCCGCGCTGGCGGCGTCCCCTCTTTGACCTTGCGGATGAAGCTCTCAAAGGTGAGCCGCTGGAGCGGCCCCAGATTGCTTTTCTCCATCAGACGCTCGATCCGCTTCCGCTCCAGATCGCGCCGCGTGCACTCGCAGGCGATGATCTGACCGAAGCGTGGGTCATCGGGCGTCACGTCGTAGCGCAGGTAGCCGGCCCCACCACATATTCCGCAGGTCTCGCCATCCGGCTCAGGCAGATCCTCGCGCCGGACCACCTGTGCCCGGCGAAGCACATCATTCAGAGATTCCATCCGGACCTCCCGTTTCTTCCCAGCGCGCCAGGATGGCCTCGATATAGCGCCAATTGCGCCTATTGTAGTGAACAGCCTCATCGAGCGCCCGCGCGATCCACAGACGAGGGTACGATCGCTCCGCATCGCGCAGCCGCTCGGCCATGAGCGGGGTCAATGGGCCGATGGCGTGTTCGTACAGCCCGAAGATGTTGGGCCGGAATACCGTCACCTCCGACTCATCCTCGACATCCAGAGAGGCGGCTGCGGCATCGTCTCCCCGCATCAGCAGCTTGACCGACGTCTCGTTTTCTTCCGTTCCCAACATGAAAACCACGTCGGCCCGGCCGGCTTTGCGTCGAACCAAGCGCAGGAGCGTGCCGTCGGCTACTGCCCGATCCAGTCCGGCTTTAAGGCGCTCCTCGGCAGGTTCGGGGCTACCGGGACCGGCAATGTCCCGCAGGATATCGGGAGCCAGCAGCGCGGTCATGGGCACCGCCGGAGCACTATCCCGTGCAGCGACGTACGCCACGTATAACACCGCTTTGAGCTGCGCCAGGTCGCGAATCCGCGGCAGAAGCGCGCGGAAAAGCTCCTCGTCGATGAGCACGGCCTCACGAGCGGTCGTCATACTTCTCCAGATTGGAGAAACGCATCAGCGCCTCCTGGAAAAACAGCGAGACCTTTCCCGTGGGGCCGTTACGGTGCTTGGCCACCAGGATGTCAGCCACATGCGGCCGCTCCGTATCCCGGTTATATACAACATCTCTATAAATAAACATTACGATGTCAGCGTCCTGCTCAATGCTTCCGCTTTCGCGAAGGTCGGAAAGCATGGGCTCGTGATTGGGACGCTGCTCGGGGGCGCGGGAGAGCTGGGACAGTGCCAGAACCGGGATGTCGAGGTCGCGGGCCAGCGCTTTGAGTGATCGGGAGATCGCCGAGATCTCCTGGACCCGGCTCTCACGTGACGAGCTCTCCATCAGCTGCAGGTAATCCACGATGAGCAAGCCAAGGCCCTGTTCGGCGTCCAGCCGGCGCGCCTTGCTGCGCATCTCAACGATCGAGAGCCCCGGGGTGTCGTCGATGAAAATCGGCGCCTCCGAGAGAATGCCGACCGCGGTCACCAGCCGCTCCCAGTCCGACTCGGACATGCGGCCGCTGCGAAGCCGTTGCATCTCCACGTGGGCCTGCATGGTAATGAGGCGTTGCGCGATCTGCTCCGACGACATCTCCAGGCTGAAAATTCCCACCGGCAGCTTCGACTTGAGTGCCACGGAGTGGGCGATGTTCAGGCATAAGCTCGTCTTACCCATGCTCGGTCTGGCGGCAAGGATGATGAGGTCCGACTGCTGCAATCCGCTGGTCAGCCGGTCGAGGTCGATCAGGCCCGTCGAGATGCCGGTCAGCTCGCTCTCACGCGAATGGATCTGATCGATCTTCTCGTACACCTCGGCCAGGATCTGGCCGATAGGCTGGAAGTCGCGGGTGACGCGCTCGCGGGAGATTTCGAAGAGGACGCGCTCCGCCTCTTCCAGCGCCACATCTGCCTCGTTGGTCTGGTCGCGGCCGATAGCCGAGATCCTTCCACCGGCGTCAATCAGGCGGCGAAGGACCGCAAGGCGCTCCACCACTCGGGCGTAGTACTCGACGTTGATGGAGCTGGGAACGATAGCGGCGAGGGACGCCAGATAGGCGACTCCGCCGATGTCGTCCAGACGATCCAGCGACTGGAGATGGTTCGCCAGCAAGACCGTGTCCGTGGGCCGGTCCAGGCTATACAGGGACAGCATGCTGCGATAGATCTCGGCGTTGACCGGCAGGTAGAAATCCTCCGGCTTGAGGAAGGAGGCGATTCGCTCGATCGCGCCCGGATCGATCAGCAGGCTACCGAGAACGGCCTGCTCCGCCTCGATATCCTGCGGAAGGGATCCTTCATCAGGGCCGTAGATGGGCTGATTGACCATGAACCGGGACAGACTCCTCCAGCAGCGGCTATCCGTACCATAAACCAGCGGAGCGCGCCGGGCAATTCAGGATTTGGCGGCGCGGAGCCAAACTGCTGGAGCCGGGCCAAAGTTGTGGAAGCGAGGCCGGAACTTGTGCACAGCTCGTGGATGCGGCTGTCGACAGACGGGGCTACGGCGTCGCCGGTTCTCCCTCAGGCACAAGCTCCACGCGCACGGTGCCATCGATGCCGTGCTCCAACTTCACCGGTACCGTGTGGACGCCGATGGTCTTGAGCGGCTCCTTCAACTCGATGCGGTGCCGGTCGATGGGGACCGCCGCTTGCTTCTGCAGCGCCTCGGCGATGTCCTTGTTGGTCACCGAACCATAGATGCGGCCCTGCTCGCCCAGTTTGACCGGAATATGCAGGGTAATGTCCTGAAGGTGACGCGCCATGGCGTCGGCACTCTCTTTGGCACGTGCCACCTGCGACTCGCGAACCTGCTTGTTCGAGTTCAGCGCCGATACATTGGCGTTTGACGCTTCGACTGCCAGACCACGCGGCTGCAAGAAGTTACGAAAGTATCCGGGCGTAACCTGCTTGACGTCTCCGGCATGCCCCAGGTTGGGCACGTCCTGTTTCAAAATCACCTTGACTGACATAGTGGTCCCTCCGCGTCACTATGCCACGTACCTATTGAGCGACTCCAAAAAGGTGCGATTGTCGGGCTGCTTGCCCAGCTGGTTCAGCAGTAGCTCCGGCCCCTCGATCGGTCCCACGGCACCCAGCATCCGCCGCATCGTCCAGACCTTCTGGAGCACCCATGACTCCAGCAGGAGCTCTTCCCGGCGAGTACCTGATCGCTGAATGTCGATGGCAGGGAAGATGCGCCGCTCCTGCAGCTTCCGGTCGAGCGTCAGTTCCATATTTCCGGTGCCCTTGAATTCCTCGTAGATAACGTCGTCCATCCGGCTGCCCGTGTCGACCAGCGTGGTCCCCACGATGGTCAGGCTCCCGCCCCCTTCTATGTTCCTGGCCGCACCGAAGAAGCGTTTGGGCGGGTAGAGCGCAACTGGATCGATCCCACCCGATAGGGTCCTGCCGCTGGGCGCCACCGCCAAATTGTAAGCCCGTGCCAGGCGGGTAATGCTGTCCAGGAGGACCACCACATCGCGTCCTGCTTCTACCAGCCGCTTGGCTCGCTCCAGCGCCATCTCTGCCACGTGGACGTGGCTCTCGGTGGGTTCATCGAAGGTCGAGCTGAGCACTTCACCGTTGACATGCCGCTCCATGTCCGTCACTTCTTCCGGGCGCTCGCCCACCAGCAGGATCATGAGGTGTGCGTCGGGGTGATTGGCCGAGATGCCGTTGGCGATGTGCTGGAGAAGGGTCGTCTTACCCGCCTTCGGCGGCGCCACGATGAGCCCTCGCTGCCCCTTCCCGATCGGCGCGACCAGATCGATCAGCCGGCCGGACAGGTTGTCGGCGCCGGTTTCCAGGCGAAACCGCTCCTCGGGATAAATGGGAACCAGCTCGTCGAAGTGCGGGCGCAGTTTGGCGGTGTCCGGATCAACCCCATTGACCGCCTCTACTCGCAGAAGGCCAAAGTATTTCTCGCTCTCTTTCGGCGGCCGAATATGCCCGGACACGCGATCGCCGGTGCGCAAGCCGAAGCGGCGGATCTGAGAGAGGGACACATAGATGTCGTTGGGACCGGGCAGAAATCGCTGCTGGCGAAGGAATCCATAGCCCTCCTCGACGATTTCCAGCACGCCCTGGGCGATGATCGTTCCCTGGTGCTCCGCCTGCCCCTGCAGGATCCGAAAGATCAGATCCTGCTTCTTGAGGTTGGAGATATTTGTCTGTCCCAGATCGTGCGCCATGCTCCGTAGCTCGGCCAGATCGAGATCTTCGAGGTCGGTAAGGCTGAGGCTTTGGGCCGTGTCAGTCATGACGTCAGTCCGGAACGTAGGCGGCACCCGCCGGGAGGTCGCGCTTCAGGCCGATGTGGTGATGCGTCTCGAAGCGGCGCATGGTGCCGGAGCGCGAGCGCATCATGATGCTGTAGGTTTCTGCGAAGTCCCTGCGATAGTGAACGCTGCGCAGCAGCTCTCCCCCGGTGACACCGGTGGCGGCGAAGAAGACATCGTCGCTGGCGACCAGGTCGTCCAGGCAGAGAACGCGATCGAGATCGCGATTACCTGCCTCCACCGCCCGCTCCCGTTCCGCCTGGGAGCGCGGCCACAGCTTGCACTGCATCTCGCCGCCCAGGCACTTCAGTGCCGAGGCGGCCAGTACAGCCTCGGGCGTTCCGCCGATACCCATCAGGACGTCCACCCCGGAGTCTCCGGGAAGAGCAGCCATGATGGCCCCGGCCACATCGCCGTCACTGATCAGCTTGATGCGCGCACCGGCCTCGCGCACCTCGGAGATCAGCCCCTCGTGGCGTGGCCGGTCAAGGACGCACACGGTCAGGTCCTCCACGTTCCGCTCCATGAAGCGCGCCACCCGAAAGAGGTTGTCGCGCACGGGCGCATTGATGTCGATAGCACCCTTGGCCTCCGGGCCGACCACGATCTTGTTCATGTAGACGATATGTGGCGCGTAATACATCGCGCCGCGCTCGGCTACCGCGACAACCGTGATTGCGTTGGGAAGACCTTTGGCCGTCAGATTGGTGCCGTCGATGGGGTCGACGGCTACATCCACTTTGGGTGGGCGGCCGGTGCCCACACGCTCCCCGATGTACAGCATGGGGGCTTCGTCTTTCTCGCCTTCTCCGATAACCACGATGCCGTCCATGTCCACGTAGCGCAGCGCGGTGCGCATGGCATCGACCGCGGCCTGGTCCGCTGCCTCTTTGTCGCCGCGGCCCATCCATCGGGCCGCGTGAAGGGCCGCAGCTTCCGTCACCCGTACCAGCTCCAGAGCAAGATTTCGCTCTAAGGGGTGCTCGCTTGCCATGGCCCGATCACCGTGTCCTGTTGAGTGCGAGTACGCGGGAAAGAAGGTGACTCCGCACCCCCGGCGGTGCCGGTTCTACGATCACGCCGGGGTGGGACTCGTCCGAGGAAGTGAGCCGGGACGCTCAAGCCGAGTATAGGACCGGTCCCCTGAAGCGTCAACCATTGGACAGGCTGATGGGCTGGCGATGGGTGCGCAGACGCTCGGCGTCGATGATACAGGCAATGCTCTCGGCCGCTTTCTCCGCACCCGCGGAGCCGTTGACCACGGCGTAGTCGTAGCGTGGAAGCTGCTCCATCTCGAACGATGCATCGCGGATCCGCCGCTGCAGATCCTGCGGCGACTCCGTATGTCGGTCCTCGAGCCGCCTGATCAGTTCGGGAAGAGACGGAGGCGCGAGAAAGACGAAGATGGCCTGCGGGATGCGGCGGCGAACGTCCATGGCTCCCTGGACGTCGATCTTCACGATCACATCCTCGCCAGCTTCCAACGGCCGAAGTATTTCATCCAGGGGCACGCCGTACCAATGACCGTGAACCTCGGCCGGAGCCAGCAGCCGGCCGGCGTCGAGCATGCAGTTGTAATCCGCACGTGTGAGGAAGTGATAGCTCGTGCCGTCTTTCTCACCCACCCGCGGCTCCCTGGTGGTGGCGGTTACGGCGACGCGGATATCCGGGACCAGCCCCCGGAGATACTGAAGTACCGAGTCCTTGCCCGCGCCGGAGGGACCACTGAAGACCACCAGCATGGGCGGAAGCGCGACCGCGGCGTCAGCGCTGCCGGACATGCGCCTTCGCACCGCTCCGGAAGAAAACAACGCCGTGTGCAAGACTGATCTCTGATTGGAAAATCACCATGCCCTTTGACGCTCTGGCGATGGCAGCGATGACCGATGAGGTCGGGGTGAGTGCCGGAGGCCGCATACAAAAAATAGTACAGCCTTCCCGCTTCAGTATCGGCCTGGCGATCTACGCGGGCGGGAAGCAGCACTGGCTGCTGCTGTCGGCGGACCCGCGCTTCGCCCGCATACAGCTGACAAGCAAGCTTGCCAAGGCCTTTCCCACCCCCAGCCCGTTCGTCATGCTCCTTCGCAAGTATCTCGATGGCGCCCGGGTCGCTGCGGTCGAGCAGCGCTGGCGCGAGCGCGTGATGACGATCCACTGCGAGGGCAGTGAAGGGACCGTAGACGTGGTCTGCGAGGTCATGGGCAAGCACAGCAACGTGATGCTGGTGGCCGCCGACAGCCGAATCCTGGGAGCGGTGAAGCACGTCCGCGTCACCGAGAGCCGCGTCAGGCCGATCCTGCCCGGCCGCACCTATGTCCCGCCGCCCACCCAGGACCGGGATCAGCGTATCTTTCCTTCCGGGCCGCGCGTTGATCCCTGTGATCGTCCGGACGAGGCCCTCATGCTCCTGTCTCGCGCCTCGTCTGCCTCGGTGCGGCAGGCCCTGCTGGGCCTGCTGCCCGGATGCGGCCCGTTTCTGGCCGATCAGATCTCCTGCAGGGCAGACGTGACCCCGGAAATGCCCGTCGGGCGAGCCGGGGCGGAGAACCTGCTCCGCGCGGCTCAATCGCTATTTGATCTCTATCGAACCCGGGACTGGCAGCCGAGCACCTTTCTCAATGCTCGCGGGCAGCCGGACTTTAGCCCGTACGTTCCCCTCCTCGTCTCGGACGTGAGCCCAACTCCGTTGCTCAGCGACGCCATCTCCCGCGTGGTCGAGGATGCCGAGTCCCGAGATGGGCTGGGTTCCGCGCGGAGGGAGGCGCTGCAGGTTATCGAACGGGCCTTGCACGCTGCCCAGCGGCGGGCGTCATCCCTGGAGTACGGCCTTGAAGCGACCGCGGAGGCAGAGATGTACATGACCTACGGTCAGCTCGTCCTGTCGTACGCCCATGCTATTCGGCCCAAGCAGACCGAGCTGGTCTTGCCGGAGATGGAAACGGTGATACCGCTCGATCCTTTGCTGACGCCGCCCCAGAATGCAGAGAAACTGTTCCGGCGCTACCACAAGCTCCGCGACGCCCGGCTGCGCATTCCTGGGCTGTTACAAGGGGCAGAGGTCGAGGCAGCACGCCTGCAGGATCTGGCCGCCTTTGCCCGCATGGCCGGCTCGGAAGGGGAGTTGCGGGCGCTGCTGGCAGACACCCGCAGCGAGCCGCCCGAGCCCAAGAAAGTCCGGCGGCGAGGCCCGCCGCACTTTACGTTGAACGGTTTTACCGCGATCGCGGGTCGCAACGCGCGTGAGAACGAGGAGGTCACCTTTCGGCTGTCGGGCCGCGGGGACCTGTGGCTCCACGCCCGGGAGCGCACCGGAGCCCATGTGATTCTGCACGGATCGTCGAGTCCCGACGGCGACACGATCGAGGCCGCCGCCGCGCTGGCCGCCTATTTCAGTGAGGCGCGCGGTGACACGGCGGTGGACGTGATCGTTGCCCCGGTTCGAGATGTGCGCAAGGTCCCGGGCGGGCCGCCGGGTCGGGTGACCTATCGCAATTCGCACACCGTACGCGCCCGTCCCGGACTCGGGAACTGGACCCGCGCTCAATAGCGCACGTTAGCGTCCGCGCTGGGCCGCTTCAAGTAGCTCTTCGGCATTGCGCCGCGCCGCGTCGCTGCCGGTTCCGCTCATCATCTCAGCAATTTCTTCCACCCTCTCACCGGGCTCCAGCGCACGCACGTCGACGGTCGTACGGCCCCCTCGCACCGCCTTCAGCACTGTGAGGTGTTGGTCGGCCAGCGCGGCAATTTGGGGCATGTGCGTAATCGTGAGCACCTGGTGACTCTCCGCCAGCGTCCGCATGCGCTGCCCCACGTTCATGGCACGGCGGCCTCCCACGCCCACGTCCACTTCATCGAAAACAAGCGTCGGAATCCTGTCGGCGCGCGCCAGGACGCTCTTGAGCGCCAGCAGAAATCGAGAGGTCTCGCCGCCGGATGCAACCCGTTCCAGCGGTTTAAGCGGCTCACCTGGATTGAAGGACACCAAAAACGCGACTCGATCGATGCCGGAGGGCGTGTATGCATACCGCCCTTCACCATCCACCATCAGCCCCTCAGGCGATTCCTGGCGGCCAATCTGTACCTCGAAGCTGGTTCCCTTCAAACCCAGGCCCTGCAGCGCATCCGCCATGGCCGAGGTGAGTGTCGCAGCCGCCTCGTTCCGCCGGCGAGAAAGGTCACCGGCCAGACGCCCTGCCCCCGCTTCCGCCACCCGGACATCGTGCTCCAGGGCAGCAATGCGCTCGTCCAGGTTCTCTACACCCTCAAGCTCGGCGCGAACGCGTTCGCCAAAGGCGATCACGTCATCGATCGTCGGGCCGTACTTGCGCTGCAAGCGGGCCAGTAAGTCGAGCCGCTCCTCGATCGTCTCCAGGCGGCGAGGATCATACTCAAGCGTGTCGCGGTAGCGGCGAAGCTCCCCGGCGATATCCTCGATCTCGACCTGGACCGACTGCAGCCGCTCGGCCAGGGCGGCCAGCCCCGGATCAATTTCCGCAATCTCGCGGGTCGCCGATACGGCGGCTCCCACCGAATCGACTGCTGGAGTGCCTCCCCCATGGAGCGCGTCGTACGCCACGGAGGCGAGTGAGGCGAGTTTTTCGGCGTTGGCCAGCAGGTTCCGCTCGGCACGCAGATCCTCCTCCTCCCCGGCCCGAAGCTGAGCTCCTTCGATCTCACCGCTCTGAAAACGCAGGAGATCCAGCCGCTGCTCTGCTTCCCGGTGCCCGTCGACGATCGCTCCGAGATCCTGTCGCAGGGTGCGGAGGCTGCGCACCGCGTCGGCAGTTGAAGTGCGAAGCGGCATCAAACCCGCGTATCGGTCGAGGATGTCAAGCTGGCGGTCGGTCTTCAGCACCGACAGGTGCTCTGACTGGCCGTGAATATCGAC
>JAICWV010000085.1 GCA_025966365.1 Chloroflexota bacterium
ACATCCAGATGCATGTCAGTTTGATCAATCCCATTGCCATCGAGCAGGGGCTGCGGTTTGCCATCCGGGAGGGCGGCAGAACCGTCGGCTCCGGCGTGGTCACTGCGGTGGAGAAGTAACACATGGCAACCAAGTCCAAAGACGTTCGCTCAGCGGTGACGCTGGCCTGCAACGAGTGCAAGGAGCGGAACTACACGACCGAGAAGAACCGGCGTAATGACCCGGATCGTCTCGAGTTCGACAAGTACTGCCCGCGCTGTCGCAAGCACACGACGCACCGCGAGACGCGATAAGCAGAGTTTTGCAGGAGCCGGCCGGTGGGCCGGCTCTTTCTCATCGGCGCCATGCTGCCCACGTCTCGCGATAACGTGGTCCGGCAGTTGCACGGCAACGTCCGCCACACATTGCTCAAGATGCGGTGCTAGCGCCAGGTCCCGGCCCGTCGCGGCCCGGACACCGCCCCCACGTCGTGCGCGGAACAATACCGGCGGCCTTGCTGGTCGATACCACACTCATCGGCGCCGGGAGTGCAGGTCTGCCCACGCTCGGGCCTGATCTCCCGGGTCGCCCGTTCTGGCCCGTGTTCAACATAGCGCTCATCGGCACGGCTGTATATGCCATGGCCTAAGCAAAGGGCCCGGCAACCATGGAAAATCTACTGTTGCCGCACCAAGACGCCGAGATGCGCCAAAACGCTCCGGGCACGCGAGGGAGTAGCCCTTTCGCTCACTATACAACCGGCTTCGCAAGTGGTAAAGTGATCGCAAGTCAAGTCCTAAAAGGCACGGGAGGGTAGGTGACCTTCGGGCACAGCTATGAGGCGCACGAACTTAGGCAGCGAAGGAGCACAGGGGCTCATTGAGTTTGCGATCCTTGTCCCAGTCCTTCTTTTATTCTTCCTGGGAACGATCGACTTTTCTCGGTACATGTACTTCGACACCGCGGTGACCAGTGCTGCTCGAACCGGAGCGGAAATGGCGACCAACGAAGTGCTGTCTGGCCCATTTGCTTCGGGCGCACCTACGACGTACATGACCCACTACATCCTCCAGGCCACCGCATGCGAAGGCTCGCCGACTGTCTCGCTGGCGCCTGCAGTCAGCTGCTCGGCTTGCCAGACCGTAAGCACCACGTGCACCGGTACAAATGTCGACCCATGCGCAAGCGCGTGGTACAACGGCTCGCCTCCGGCCTGCAATGCGTGCAGCCAGGACATCTGCGTCGCTAGATATCCGTCGGGCGGTTCATGCTCCCCGGCACCACAGTCCTGGACAACGGCACCGAACAACGGGCTGGTTCACGGACAATGCGTGCGGGTCGTGGTTGGATACAACTTCCAACCGGTTACGTTTCTAATCAGTAAATTCCTGCCTACGAGAGCGTGCTGGGTCGGTGACACGACGACACACACGATATGCGCCTCAGCGGCCGGGCGCCGGGTCTAAATGGGTCGGGTAGTCTCCGATTCCGGGCAGTCGCTGGTCGAGTTCGCGCTGATAGCGGTGCCACTGTTCATGCTCACGGTCGGCCTCGTCGGGGTTGGTCAGTACTTCTACGAGTACAACGCTATGGCGTCGGCCGCTACGGTGGCGGCTCGGTGGGCTTCAGTGGTGGGTGGCACATGTTACTCGTCTGGGTCTGAAGCCGATTCCTCCGCAGACTGGTGCAACCAGTTTAATAGCGGCAGCACATCGCCTCCGAGTGGCGGCTGGGCGCATGCTCCATCAACTAAGTATCCTGTGTTCTGGCAGCATGCAGGGAACTGGCCGCTGCAGGGATCGAACGTCAGTTGCCCTACGTCATACTCTTCGGCGTTTACGGGCTACTACACAGCTTCCCAGTTCTCCGGGAATACGTCCGCCACTATTGTCGGCTCGGTGGCTCAGCGCCTCGACACCACCAGCAGCTCATCCCAGAGCAGCCCGTTGATAGTTGGGGGCCTCGTGCCCGGGTTCGACCTGTCCCAGCTGCGCGTATGCATCCAACCGACGTGGGACACAAGCACGACGTACGGGACAGACTGGCAGTTCGGCCCCGGCTACAAGCTCACAGTCTACCTGTACTACCCGTTTGACCCCATCGGCGGGATACTCAAAGCCGGCCAGATGGAGATCGTAGCATCATCAACCTACGAGACAGAGTGACATGAAACCAAGAGCGGTGCCACCAGCAAACTTCAGCGAGCGCGGCCAGGCAATCATTTTTCTCGCGATTGTCATCCCGGTCGTCGCGTTAGTCATGGGGCTCGCAGTCGAAATGGGCCGTGCAGTAGTTACGTACAGACAGATGCAGGCCGCGGCTGACATGGCGGCTCTGGTAGGAGCCCAGGATCTGCCGGAAGCCCCATCAACGGCCCAAAGCGATGCGTGCAGCTACGTACAGAACAACGGCTTCGATTCATGCACCGCGGGCGGCACCACCACGAACGGAACGAGTACGACTGTCGTTTGCATACCGCCGGCGTCCAACAGCCCTTACTCGTTCATTAGCTACGGAGGGAATAAAGACTGCAGCAGCCCCACCTCGAGCAACTACATTGAGGTCCAGATCACAAACGACATCGGCGTCATACCGGTTTTCAACACGGGGCTTACCCTTAGCGTGAAAGCTGTCGCACGCAACGGCATACCGGGAGTCTTCGACTATGCAATCGCGGCTCTGGACCCCACAAGTGGGAATAAGGGTGGCATCACGTTCGGAGGCAGTCACGGTCTAATCACCAATGGCTCGGTCATCTCCAACAGCACAAACGGGAACTCTATCACGAACCCCGGTAACGGCCAGGTGATCACCTGCAACGGGAAATACTACAACGCGGCCGCAGAGACTGAGGCGTCGGCCGGAGGACTAGGCTTCCACTCATTCAATCTGGGCTCGACCCAGGCGGCTTTGGGCGCCGCGCCGCCGAGCTGCGATGGATTCACCACCGCGAGCCCCAGCTTTTCGGGGGAGGACAGCCCCGTCCAGTACTTCCCCAGCTCGCCCGCCATCGCAGACAGCTACGCCTCGACGCAGGCGCCGTCAGCGACCAATATGGCGATTGGATGCAGCCTGTGCGCACATCCCGCTAGCACGACTTACTACCTGGACCGCAAAGCGAACCAGTGGGTCCAATCGTCCGCGAAGGCGCCCCAGCTCAGCGGCTCGGGCGGTTTCCTTGAACTTTGGCCCGGAACGTATTCGAGCATAACGGTGCACGGCGGGATTGTCGTACTCAATCCCGGCGTATACACGATCACCAGCGGTGGGGTCGACATCAATGGGGGAGCCGTGTGCATATACGGTGCTCCTGTCTGCGATGAGGCCTTGAGTTCACAGAAGATTTCGGTCACCTCGGTGGAACCCTCCTTCACCACGCCCTCGGGCGACGACTACATCCCTGGGACCTCTGCCAACTGCTCCAATGCCCAATTCGGGTCCACCACAGGCGGCACAACAGTGACCTCCGGCAACTGGTATTACTGGTGCTCAACCTGGGGCCTTTGGGATTCGAGCAACCACGGACTGACCCTGCCGTCCGGTTGGTCAAACGATACCGCCCCACAATTTATAAATCCTAAGACAGGAACGACGACAACGCCCAGCGGCGAACAAGAGCCGTATATCAACGGCGTCACGTTCTACCTGCAAGGTGCTTCCACCGGCAACACAACGCAGAACAACTTCAGCGCGCAGGGTAACGGTGACATGTTCCTAGCAGCGCCCAACCCGTGCGCCGGCACGGGTACGTCGGGTACAAACTCGATTGACTTTCCCAATGGGGCGCCAACTACTGCGGCACGTAGCACGTACCTCACCATCACAGACGGGGTTTCGGTGTCTGGCGCAGACATATACCCGAACGCGGACCTAACCTCGAGTGGGGACTGCAGCAACCCTGGAGAGGTGTGGGCCGGCGAGTTTGGGGCCCCCAACGGTGCCTCGACTCCGCCCTACAGCGACAGCCAGCACCTGCACTTCCTCATATTCGCTCAGAATGGGGGGAATTCCACGACAGACGGGTCGTCGATCACCCTGACAGGGACTAGCGGGGAAATTTGGCAAGGCATACTTCACACATTCCCGCCTGCCTGCTACTACACCGGCGAAAGTACCGATACTCACTGCACGGACTCGGCGTCCACGTCCTACACGGATCCGCCAGTGAACAACTGCGTCGCGTGCCTTGTAAAGGTGGGTGGTACCTCCGGGGGCGCACTTGGCCCGCCCATGCTCTACGGTCAGATCGTCGGCAATGCCGTGACGTTCAACGGGTCAATGATCGCGGAAGTCTTTAACCGCCCCGGCGGGAAGGACACAAGGCCCGGCTCCTCCCTTATCCAATAGCCGCCATCCCTCGTCAACGGATCAGTGCGCCCCGCAGCCTTGAAGGTTTCTCCGTAACTCGGACTTACTTTGGCTCACGGAGCGACTTAGACCCGGTCGCATTTCTTCCCTGGACGTCGGCGCGCAGTAGGGGCTCCTACCGTCCAGGTGATCCAGGGACCACAAGGTGGGCCTCATCCTGACCGAGGGCTAGTACTTGCGCATCGGAGGGAACCGTACTGTCCCCGAGTACGTATGCGTAATCGATCCAGGGCATGAAGACCAGCTTCTTCAACGTCACGAACGGCCAGCGGGTGGGAGCGCCAGACGCCGGTGAGAGGCGTCTGGTCTTTCCTTTCCGCAGCCGGACAGCCAACAGTCCCCTGCCTTCGCGCCCCCGGTCACACCGCTGAGGGGGTATTTACTCCCCCCTGGAACGTCGCGGCGCGCCCGGCCGCCGAAAGTCCACCTGTGGGCGGGTCAGAAAGTCCTGTCCGGCCATCGACACATCGCCGTGCCTGAGATACAGTTTGGACTGATCTAGTCCAGTACACATCAGGGGGTACGGGGTCTCTGG
Source organism: Chloroflexota bacterium (assembly GCA_025966365.1). Taxonomy (GTDB): domain Bacteria; phylum Chloroflexota; class UBA5177; order UBA5177; family UBA5177; genus JAICWV01. The sequence goes on from JAICWV010000085.1 coordinate 4,883, forward strand.
ACCCGCTTATGAGACGCACAAGCGTTCGCGGAGAAGAAGCGCAAGCCATCGTCGAGTTCGGCATCGTCATCACCTTTCTACTGCTCCTCTTCCTCGGCACCATAGACTTCTCCCGGTTCATCTATTACGACTCCGCCATCCGAAGCGCTGCACGCGTGGGGGCGGAGGTAGCGGGCAACTATTGCAATATGCCCGGATGCGGAAATCAGTCCTCGCCCACGTCCGACAACCTGGTCATGCAGGCCACCTACTGCGAGGCCACGCAGAACACATTGATGTCCGGCCTGGCGGCCGTCAGTTTGTCGCCGTCGACCAGCTGCACTCCCTGCACCACTTCCACCTGCAATCCCTGCCCCACCGCGGCGTCGAGCTGCCCGCCGTGTGTCAAGGACATCTGCATCAGCCCGTCAGGCACGCGCACCTCGGGTAGCGACGTCACGGTCTACGTGGGCTACAACTTCACGCCCGTTTCGCCGTATCTCGCATCGTTCTTCCCGGCTCAGTCCTGCTACACGGGGGACAGCACGTCAACCAACCACCACACTCTCTGCGCCAGCATGGTGGGACGGGTGTCGGAGCACTGATATGGGACGTGCTGAACGGGGCGAGAACGGCCAGACGCTGGTGGAGTTCGCCATCATCTCCCTGCTTCTGATGATGCTTACGGTCGGATTGGTCGACGTCGGCAGAGCCTTTTACCAGTACAACGAGATTGCCAACGCAGCCGGAATGTCGGCCCGGTGGGCGAGCGTCCAGGGCGGAATGTGCGCGGACACGCAGACGCCCTACGAAACGACCGCCGATTGGTGCAACACACTCACCAGCAGCGGAACCAAGTTCTGGGCCACACGGGGTAACTACCCGCTGCAGGGCACCTCAAACTGTTCGACATCGTTCGGCACCGTCGGCACGGATTCCTATCAGCTCTCCGACTCGACGGCAAACGCGGCGACGACCGTCGTGGGAACGGTCTTCCGCCGACTGGATACCACGTCGACCAGCAACAGCATCAGTCCGGGCAACTGGCTTGCCGGGCTCGATCCCAGGTTCACGAGCGTCTGCATCCAGCTCTCGTCGGATGCCTACAAAGCGGGCCGCTCTCCGGCGTGGCAACCGTCGCAGGGGGATGTCGTATCCGTGTTCGTGTACTACCACTTCGTGGCACTGGGCGGAGTGTTCGGCCACAACCTCACCCTCAACATGTCCGCTTCGTCTCGCTACAACGTGGAGTAGGGTTTTGAGAGAACGCATACGAGCAGCGCTTCGGGCGGAATCCGGCCAGGCCATTATCTTTGTAGCCGTCCTCCTGAGCGCGCTCATGGGGATCACCGGGATGGCGGTCGAAGGGGGCCGCGTCATCGTCGAATACCGGCAGATGCAGAACTCAGCCGACGTCGCTGCCCTCGTCGGCGCCCAGGATGCCGGATGTCAGTCGACGGACACAGCATGCCAGAACACGGCCATCACCGCGGCCTGTACCAACCTCCAGAGCAATGGCTACGGCGGCGGGGTCAACACGGCGACGACGCCCTACGACTGCCTATCGACCAGTGACACAACCGTCCACGCCTACATCCCGCCACAGACATGCAGCCCCTATAACCTGAACTACGGCAACGGGAAAACCCCGTCCAGCAACTGCAGCGGCACCACTCTCGGCATCTACAGCTACGTCGAGGTGACGGTCAGCCGGAACTTCGGAACCATCCCGATATTCGGCGTCACAGTGCAGCCCTTCGCGCGTGCAGTCGCCCGACGAGGCTCGCAAAGTCCACGCGATTTCGCACTGGTGACGCTCGACTATGACATCACCAACGCACTCGGGTTCAGCGGGAGCGCCGGGAATAAAGCCGCCGGTACGTGCGGCGTCTGCGTCATCGGGTCGATCATGTCGAACTCGACCGCCTCGAGCTCGATCAGCGCAAGCGGCAGCGGTGTCGACTTCGCCTGTGGCGGCCAGTGGTATTCGGCCTCGACCAGTGAAAGCGCTCCCCCCAGCTCCAACATGGGTTCGTACACGGTCGGAAGCGCCTTCTTCTCCCCTCCCGGCTGCACCGGAACGGCAGACGGCGTCACAGCATGGAATTACGGCCAGAACCCGATTCCCGATCCCTACGGCAATGACGGCATACCGGGCGCCGCCGGTTGGCAGAATTGCATACCGTGCAGCGGCAGCGGCCACTACTATCACTGGAAGACCAGCAACGGGCGCGGTGGCGGATCGTGGGATGACAACGGCGTTGGTATTCCCAAGAATGCCACCGGACAGGACAGCTACGAGTATTTCCCCGGCAACTACCCGAGCGGGATCACGATCAATGGCGGCAACAACTACTTCAACCCCGGCGCCTACAACGTGGGCACCGGTGGGTTCAAGGTCAACGGCGGAAACGTCTGTGTTTTCGGAGCGCCCATCTGTGAGACCTTTACGGGCGGATACACCAACGGATTGATACCGGGACAGTCGCAGAGTTGTGGCAGCGCAAGCATGACCGCGGGCTCGAGCTACGTTGCGCCAGCCACGTGGTACTACTACTGCTCCTCGTGGGGAACCTGGGATACGAAGCCGCCTGGATACCCGGTCCCGGGATCCACGGCAGCCGCGCTCGCGAGCGAGACGCCGTACTTCACCATCGGTACCACGACCACGACCACGCCCCTGAACGGCGTCACCTTCTACTCAACCACCGGGTCGCCGGCAAGTACCACCACGGGCGGGAGCGTTGACATCGAGGGCAACGCGGTGATGAGTCTCGCATTCCCTGACCCATGCCCGGGTACCGGAACTGCCGCATCCACCAGCATTCCCTTCCAGAGCACCATGGGAACTGGCGACAGCGGCTCGACCACGGGAAGCTACACGTACCCGTCAGCGTCCGAGGCTACATCACTCGGATCGTCTCACCCGGGCGACCTGTACCCCAGCGCCGACCTCACCTTCGCCGGCGAGGCAAAGTGCCGCTCCACGTTGAACAGCGGGGACTCTTCGGGCACGATACCGGACGTCTGGCCGGGCGAATCATCCGGGAACGGCCAGCTGCTCCAATTCCTCTTTTTCCTCCGGGACAAGTCCGCGATTATCAAGCTGGCGGGCGGGGGCACACAGATCTGGTGGGGCATCATTTACAACCCGGGCAACTATCCGCACGGCGGCTGTGGCGCCAATACCAGCGGGTCCAATGGCTGCCAGATCAGCCTGACAGGAAGCTCGGGGAGTGGTGGCAGCGGAGGAACGCAGACGAATATCCCCATGGTCGTGGGACAGGTCATCGGCGACGGAGTGACCGTCGGCGGAAGCTCAACCCTCGAGATTTTCTACCGGCCCTGCGACCCTCGCACCTCCAGCTGCGAACAGGGCCCTGGCTCTACCCTGGTCCAGTAAGGCATCCGGTGCTTTGACAGTTTCTCCGTAACTCGGATATACTTTGGCGCACCGAGCCCTCTGGGGCCGGTCGTATTACTTTCTGGGCATGTTTCGGCGGCATCTTAGGCCCGTAGCTCAATTTGGCAGAGCACCGGTCTCCAAAACCGGGTGTTGCAGGTTCGAGTCCTGTCGGGCCTGCCAAGTCCCTCGCTACAGCGGGATACCACGACCAGGCCCACAATCGCACAGCTGAGGTACATGGTGGCTAACGACACCGCGCCCACGCCCCGCAACAGGACACCAACCGAGAACCGCCCCGCCCGCCGCTCCCAGTCGGGCAGCGCCCGGCCCGCCTCCCGCCCCGCCGTCGAGCAGGCCAAACGACGCGGCCCCAATATCGTCGAATTCGTCCAGGAGTCGCGCGCCGAGCTGCGCAAAGTCACCTGGCCCACCCGCCAGGAAGCCATGAACCTGACCGGCGCCGTCATCGTCATGACCGTCGCTCTGTCTGCCTTCCTCGGCCTTATTGACGCCATCCTCAACTGGGGAATCAAGCCGATCATCGGCTCGGGCTAGTTGAGGCAGGAGAGATAGCACCCATGACCACTGAAGCTGCGGGGACCATCCCCGAGGAACAACCGGCTGCCGAAGAGCATGCCGGATCCCGCTGGTATGTGATTCACACCTATTCCGGCTACGAGAAGAAGGTCAAGACCAACCTCGAGCATCGGATCGACTCGATGGGCATGACCGACAAGATCTTCCAGGTTGTGGTCCCCTCCGAGACCACCATCGAGATCAAGAACGGCAAGCGCGAGCCCGTCGAGCGCAAGATGTTCCCCGGGTACGTCCTGGTCAATATGATCGAGCTTCAGGAGGGCGACCGCGCCTCCAACGAGGCCTGGTTCGTGGTGCGCAATACCCCCGGCGTGACCAGCTTTGTCGGCGCCGACAATAAGCCCATTCCCCTGCAGGAGCGCGAGGTCAAATCTATCCTCAAGCAGACCGAGCAGGAGGCGCCGAAGGTCAAGCCGACCTTCACCCGCGGCCAGAACGTCCGCATTATCGACGGCCCCTTCGCCGAGTTCATCGGCGTGGTGGATGAGGTCCACACCGAGCGCAATAAGGTCAAGGTGCTGGTTAGCTTCTTTGGCCGCGAGACGCCGGTCGAGCTCGACTTCCTCCAGGTCGAGAAGCTCTAAGGAGATTCAGCGTTGGCGAAGAAAGTCAAAACCGTCATCACCCTGCAGATCGACGCGGGTAAGGCCACCCCGGCTCCGCCTGTCGGTCCCGCCGTCGCCCCCCACATCAACGTCATGCAGTTCGTCAAGGAATACAACGAGCGCACGGCGTCCATGGCGGGCAGCATCATCCCGGCCGAGATCACCGTCTTCGAGGACCGGTCCTTTACCTTCATCCTCAAGACGCCCCCCGCGGCCGACCTCATCCGCAAGGCAGCGGGCGTACCCAAGGGCTCGGCCGTTCCCAACCGCGATAAGGTCGGAACCCTCACCCGCGAGCAGGTGCGCGAGATCGCACAGACCAAGCTCCCCGACCTCAACGCCACCTCAATCGAGGCCGCCGAGAAGACCATCATGGGCAGCGCCCGGAGTATGGGAATTACCGTAGAGTCCTGACCCGTAGGGGCGGGCGAGGACAGCCCACGCAAGGGCAGGCCCTCCCCTACCAGATGAACGGATACCCCGTTGGAAGGCCACGTGTCAGGCCGTAATACCAACAGAAGGAGAGAGAGATGGCACACAACACCAAGCATGGAAAGAAGTACCGCCAGGCGGCAGCGCTCGTCGACGAGAGCAAGAACTATAACCCCCACGAAGCCGTGGGCCTGGTCAAGCAGGTCTCCACCACCAACTTCGACGGTACCGTGGAGCTGCACATGCGCCTGGGCGTCGATCCACGCCACGCCGATCAGCTGGTGCGCGGCGTCGCCGTTCTCCCCCATGGGACCGGCCGCACACAGCGCATCATCGCCTTTGCCCAGGGGGAGAAGGTCCGCGAAGCCGAGGAGGCTGGAGCGGACGTCGTCGGCGGGGAGGACCTCGCCAAGCGCATCCAGGAGGGCTGGCTCGACTTTGACGTCGCCGTGGCTACCCCCGACATGATGGGCACGGTCGGCAAATTGGGCCGCGTCCTCGGTCCTCGCGGACTCATGCCCAATCCCAAGACCGGCACCGTCACCTTCGACATCGGCCACGCCATCGAGGAGATCAAGAAGGGCCGCGTGGAGTTCCGTGTGGACCGAACCGGCATCGTCCATGTCCCCATCGGCAAGGCCTCGTTCGACGAGCAGGCGCTGCTCGACAATCTGACCACCATGGTGGATGCCGTCATCCGCGCCCGTCCCAGCGGCGCCCGCGGCACCTACGTTCGCTCCATCGCCCTCTCCCCCACCATGGGACCTGGCGTGCCCCTCGACGTGGCGGAGACGTCAGCCCTCAAGGCGAGCTAGAGCCAACTGCGAGAGTGAGGAAGACTGCGGGCTGAAGCCCTCCGCTACCGGTTCTTCCCCTTATGGCGGCACCACGTAGCCGAGGGCTTCAGCCCGCAGTCCGGTCCGGATGTCCTTCCCCCCACCATTGCTGCCCTTCTGATCATGCAACCGAGGATCGAGGGGGAAAGAGACCTGCCGAGCCCCTCCGCACTACAGCGCTGCTCTATGACGTCGCAGCCTGGTACACTACTAGCGACAACTGCATAGCCACAGACAGCAGGAGCGGTCCCCGCTTAAAGAGTCCTGCCGAGGCAGCAAGCAACGCGCTCAGCCGTATTGCCTTTCACTGCGCCTCGGAAGGATTTCCGAGGCGCTTTTCGTGGGCCCTCCAATCCCGATGAAAGGAGGGAACCCATGCCGACAGCCGAAAAGGCACAGACCATCGACGAGCTGGCCCAGATGCTCCAGGACAGCAAGGGCGCGGTCCTGCTCGATTACCGCGGTCTGGACGTAGCCCAGATTCAGGCCCTGCGGCGCTCGCTGAACGCCGAAGAGGTCGAGTTCCACGTCGCCAAGAACACGCTGCTGCGCATTGCATCGGAGCGGGCCGACGTCGCCATCGCTCCGGACCTGCTCACCGGCCCGACTGCCGTTGCCTTTGGCATGCACGACGAGGTCGCGCCGGCCAAGCTGCTGACCCAGTTCACGCGCACGAACCGCGTCGTCCATATCAAGGGCGGTATCATCGGCGGCCGATCCATGACGGCCGAGCAGATCGGCCGCGTGGCCGAGCTGCCCAGCCGCGAAGTACTGCTGGCCACGCTGCTGGGCGCGATTCAGGCTCCGCTGGCCAACACCCTGGGCGTGCTTCAGGCGCCGGCCCGCGAGCTAGCCGGTCTGGCTCAGGCGCTGGTAGAAGCCCGCGGCGGCGAAGCCGCTGCATAAATCGCGGCGAAGCCGCACCGTGCGTCGCGGCCAGCCCGCGGTATAGGACGTAATCGGCCGGACCGTCCGGCCCCATTCGAGAGGTAAACAGGAGAAAACCATGGTTGCAGAGAAGATGAGCGTCGACGACCTGCTCAACCAGTTCGAGCAGATGACCATTCTGGAAGTGTCGGACTTCATCAAGGCCTTTGAGGAGAAGTTCGGCGTCACCGCCGCGGCTCCCGTCGCCGTCGCCGCCCCCGCCGCCGGCGGCGGAGCCGCCGCCGAGGCCCCGGTCGAGGAGCAGACGGAGTTCACTGTCGTCCTGACCGCCGCGGGCGCCCAGAAGATCAACGTGATCAAGGCCGTGCGCGAGATCACGCAGCTTGGCCTGAAAGAGGCCAAGGCTCTGGTCGACGAGGCCCCCAAGCCGGTCGTCGAGAACGTGCCGCGCGATCGCGCCGACGAGGTTGCCAACAAGCTCAAGGAAGCCGGCGCCGAGGTCGACGTCAAGTAGGACCTGCACGAGAATGAGGGGAGCGGACATGCCGCTCCCCTCATTCTCATTTCTCCCATCCGCACCTTCGTAGTTACGTCAACTTCATTGCAATAACTACGAAGAACGACGCTGTCCCAGTGCGCGTAGCTGCCAGAGCTCGGGGGCGCCCAGCAAATAGGACGCCGCGGCAAACGTCGCGCCGCCGAGGGCTACTTCGATGACAACGGTTATCAGGACACCCAGCCCGCGCTGGGGCAGCACCGCTGTGAGCGGTGCCAGCGCAACATAGAGGGCGAGTCCCATGGCCAGGCTGGCGATGGCGGAGTCGCGGAGGGTGCCCTGGATGCTGGTCAGGCCGATTGTCCCGAGCCTCTGGTTGGCCACGATCGCCAGCCATATCACCTGCACCGAGGTGGCGATGGCGGTGGCCAGTGCCAGGCCGCCCTGGCCGCTTGCCGATGGCAAAACATGCACCAGCAGGATGCTCAGGACGGCGTCGATGATCACCGCCACCACGGCGATCCGCACCGGGGTCACCGTGTCCCGCAGGGCGTAGAACAGGCGCGCCAGCACTTCGATGGCGGTCAGCGGCGCCAGCGCCAGGGCATAGAACAGCAGAGCAAAGGCGGTCTCTTCCGTGGCCGCGATACCCCAACTGGAGCCGTGGGCGTAGAGGAGGTTCACGATGGGCCGCCGGAGGACGACCAGCCCGACGGTGGCGGGAACTGACAGGAAGAGGATGATGCGCAGGCTGCGGTTCACCGTCCGCTGCACGGCCGCCACGTCCTCGGCCGAGGTGAGCCGCGCGAGGGTGGGGAAGATGGCGGTGCCCGCCGCCATGCCCAGGGCGCCCACCGGAAACTGGATGATCGGCCAGGAGTAGTTGATGGCGTTCACGGCATTGATGCCGGGAATGCGCGCCGCCAGAAAGAGGGTGATAAAGAGCATGGCCTGGAAGGCGGCCAGGCCCACCACCCGCGGGCCGAAGAGCCGCAGCACCTCGCGTGCCGCCGGGAGCTGCCAGTCGAAGGAAATGTGCAGGGCGCCCCGGGCTTCCGGAAACATGCCCGGCACCTGAAGAACCAGCTGCACCAGTGCCCCTGCCACCACCGCCCAGGCCAGCGCCGCCACGCCGAAACGCGGCGCCAGCAGCGCGCCGACGATCACCGCCACGTTATAGAGGAGCGGTGCAATGGCGGTGGGCAGGAAGCGGTGGTAGGTCTGCAAGATCGACGAGACGATGGCCGAGGCGCCCAGAAAGATGGGCTGGAGCAGCATGATCCGCGTCAGGTCGATAGTCAGAGACCGCTGCGCCGGCGTGAAGCCGCTGCCGCCGGTTCCGCCGCTCCCCACCAGGAACCCCATCATCTGCGGCGCGAAGAGAAAGGAGACCGCGGCCATCGCCGCCAGCGCCACCAGCACTCCGGTCAGCACGGTGTTGGCCATACGCCAGGCAGCCTCCTCCTCATGGCGCTCCACCATTCCCGCGAACATGGGCACGAAGGCAGAGGCGAGGGCGCCGCCGGAGACCAGCATGAACATGGCGTCCGGAATCCGGAAGGCGGCGAAGTACGCGGCGATCTCTCGGGAGTTTCCGAAGACAGCGGCGATGACCGACATCCGCACCACGCCCAGGATCCGGCTCAGAACGAAGGACGCGCTCAAGAGAATCGCCGCGCCTGCCAGTCGGCCGAGGCGCGGAGACCCAAGAGCCGGCAGCATCTCGCGAGGCGTGGCGGTCATAGAGGGGCCGAAAGCCGCGACATTCTACAGAATGTGCCGGTGCCCTGCTGATACAATTCTGCGCCCTATGCCCATTACCGTCTGCCGGTGGGATGATCCCCCGTCATGGAACGACTTCGTCGCCTCGGTCCCGCTGGCTCACTTTCAGCAATGCTGGGAGTGGGGGGATCTCGCTCCCGATCTGGGAGGCCGGGCCGTCCGCCTCGCGGCGACCTGCGACGGCCGCATGGTTGGGGCCATGCAGGTCTTCGTCAATAGTCTCAGCCTGACCGGCCGGACGCTCCTCTATGTGCCTCGCGGCCCCGCTCTGGACCGCCCCTCGGCCGAGGTGCTGGGTCCACTGCTGGACGCGGCACGTGGTCTGGGGATGGAGGAGAAGGCGATCGGCCTCCGCATGGAGCCAAATGTCCCCGCAGGGGATGCCGCATGGACCGGCCTCCTGCGCTCGTTTGGGCTGAGCCCTATGGCTCCCCCCGCCCAACCGCGCTCGTCCTGGATGCTGGATATCACGCCGGATGAGGACGCGCTCCTGGCGGGCATGAAGAGCAAGACCCGCTACAACATCCGGCTGGCGGTGCGGAAAGGCGTCGAGGTCGGCGAGGCCGGCCCCGAGGACATCCCTGAGTTCTACCGACTCTTCGAGGAGACGGCGACGCGCGACGACTTCTTCATTCACTCCGAAGACGTCTACCGGCGCATGTTTACCCTCTTCTGGGAGGCCGGCCGCTTCGCCCTGCTCTTTGCCCGCCACCAGGGACGTCTCATCGCCGCAATCACCCTGCTCCGCTTCGGCGACACCTGCTGGTACCTGCAGGGCGCCTCCAGCAACACCGACCGCAACCTCATGCCCACCTATCCTCTGCAGTGGGAAGGCATCAGGTGGGCCCGAAGCCACGGATGCCGCGAGTACGACTTCCGCGCCGTGCCCGACCTGCTCCGTGAAGATCAGGACATGTACGGCGTCTATCGCTTCAAGGAGGGGTTCGGAGGCCGCCAATTCACGACGCTTCCCACCTACGGCGCCGCCTACCACCCGCTTCTCTTCGCTCTCTGGCGCAGC
>JAICWV010000009.1 GCA_025966365.1 Chloroflexota bacterium
GCTGATTCAAAGCTGTCCAGGCTGGAGAGATTGGTCGGCACCCCCGGCTGCCAGACTCCCAGATACGCTCCACTTGAGGGAATCGCCAATCCACTTCCTCCCGCACCCACCGTTGCCGTTGGACTCGGGGTGCTCGTCGCCGTTGCCGTCGGCACCGGGGTGTTCGTCGCCGGCGGCGTCGGCGTATTCGTGGGGACGCTGGTGGGTGTCGAGGTTGGTGCCTGCGTGGCAGTCGGCACGGCAGTCGACGTGGGCGCTGTCGTGGACGTGGGCACTACCGTGGACGTGGGAACTGCGGTCGGCTGAGATACGGTGGAAAAGCTGGTGTTCAGTACAACTGAGTTGCCAATCTGAACGCTCACAGAGTGATTGCCGGGGACATCGGCGGGGACCACAAAGTCCGTCGAAAAGTTCCCGGAAGGCGGAAGCGCGAACGTCGCGAGCACCGTTCCCTGGTCCCACACCAGCTCGGCGACCGTCGACTTGTAGCCGTTCAGTTTGCCCTGGGCCTGGTCCAATAAGCCAGGTGGTCCGGCGGAAGGCGCCAGGCTGAGCCACTGCGATGATGCCCTGGCATTCGTGCCGGGTATCGTCGCCAGACCTAACGCAATTACTACTACCGAGACTATCTTCTTCCGCCACATCGTCGCTCTCCTCCTGTGTTACCGACAGGCGGAAACGACGCGCAGTGGAATACCACTTCGGCGGCCCGGCTAACTCAGAGAGTCCCGTGGCTGTGCGTCCCCGCCTCACGGTGGGTTTGCCTTTATCGGTGGGTCGTGGCCAGTCTATTCGGGTGCTTCGGAGAGGGACAGGGACCAGAGTCATGCGCGCGGCATGACTTTCCGCCCGTGGCTCGTGGTCTATGTCTGGTTCCCGGCCGCGACCTCTGCGGCCATGGCCGGCGTGGAACTGCGCGCTGCCTGGAATCGCCTATACTGTGTAACTAACTGCGCGTCATACAGATGAGGAGCCCACCTACGCCAGCACGTCTCTATATCGCGGGCGGTCAGCAGCGGGAAGCGCGTTCTCTCGGGGCCACCGGCACAGACTGGCGAGGCTACCATCGGGGACTGGTCGTGGAAGTCGATACGGAATCGCGCGCTGCGCGGGCTCGGCTTTCATACGCATCTCCCCCCGACGTGTGCGCGGACGAGGATCCGGAGATACTCTTTCAATCCGGCACGATTGCAAATGACCGCCTGTACATCTGTACCGGGACCGAAGTCCTTACCTTCTCGGTGCCCGAGTTCGATCGGATTGGATACATTTCCCTCCCATGGTTCAACGACGTACATCACGTGACACCCGGACCGAACGGGACGCTTCTGGTCGCCAATGCCGGGCTCGAAATGGTGCTGGAAATGACCCCGGCCGGAGAGGTTCTGCACATCTGGAACGCGCTGGGAGAAGATCCATGGGAACGCTTCTCTCTGACCACTGACTACCGAAAGATTGCTAGCACAAAACCGCATCGATCGCATCCCAACTATCTCTTTCACCTCGGTAACGATATATGGGCGACAAGGTTTCAGCAGGGAGACGCTGTCTGCCTGACGGACCCATCGAAACGCATCCAGGTCAGCAACGAGCGGATCCACGATGGGGTCGTCCACGAGGGCCGTATTTACTTCACCACGGTGGATGGGACAGTGGTGGTCGTCGACGCACAAACGCTGGAGCGCGTTGAGGAAATCCGTCTCGCGTCCATGCATCCGCACGACACCCTCCTCGGATGGTGCCGCGGCATCTATATCGACGGTGATCGCATGTGGGTGGGCTTCTCGCGCATTCGGCCTACCAAAGTGCGAGAGAACGTGGGCTGGATTATGCGCGGGTTTCGCCAGGTACGTGGAACGCACGTTAGCTGCTACGACCTGAAACGTCGCGTCTGCATCGCGGAGATCGAGCTAGAGCCCGTCGGGTTGAACGCGGTGTTCGGGATTTTTCCTGCGCCCATCGACGCCTGACTCAGCTTCGGCTCGCCGGTGACGAGCAGAATAGTCGGTGCGTGCAGAATCCGGCTCGAGCAGCCCCTGGACGTGAGGCGCCCTCACCGCGGCCTCATCCAGAGATAGACAGCCCGGTAGCGATGACTGGTGACGCCCTGGGTGCTTCTCAAGACAGCGTTGAGACGCGTGCCGGGCTTCGCTCGCACGGTATGACGCACCTGCCAGTGTTGTCCGGGGGACAGACGTAAAGACCACTGCTTGAGGCGGCGCCCGCCGACCGACAGCCTGAGGCTGTAGCGCCTGGCCTCGTGCTCGTGGCTGATAACGCCGATCCGGACCACTCCCGCCCGCGGTCCGGGCACCATCCATAGCTGCGTAAAACCCGGGTGCTTCGCCTGCTGCGCGCTCACCACGTCGAGCGTTATCGCGGCCGCGCCGATTGCCAGCGCGATCAGGAAAACGAGCACCGCGCCCAACCCCACCCGGGGAATGCGCGGTCCCGACGGGCGAAGTCGCCAGATAGCAAGTAACGATGCAACGATGGTGATCCCGGCCAGAGCAACCCCCCAGACAGACCGGCTCAGTGGCATAAATTGGCTGATGATCAGCCCGCAAAGCGCGCACACCGCGATACTGAGCCCCAAGGTGAGGGCCACGCGATCGGAGCCTCGCATGGAAGCGCCATTGCCTGACTCATCCGCCGACGAAGGGAAGAGAGCCGCACATATCGCGTACCCGGGCAAGACAAACACGAGCAGCGCGGCGAGAGGCACGGTAAGGACGGGCACGTGAGCGTTCAGGATGGCCATCGCGGCTGCCAGCGCAGCGACGGCCGCGATCGCCAGAAGTTCCAGACCGTTCAGTCGCACTGCGTTCCCCCATTTCCAGGCCGCGGCGAAAGCATTTCTCGGTAGGTATCCTCAAAGCACGGCACCACAACGCCGGCAGAATACTGCTCGACGTGCCGTAGCGCCGCCGCGCCCATCCGGTCCCTGAGCGCCGGGTCGGACAGGAGACAGTCGATGGCCTGCACCAAGTCGCGTGCATTCCCCGGCTCCACAAGCAGCCCCGTCTCTCCATCTCGAACCACCTCCGGGAGACCGCCGATCCGCGATGCGATCACCGGACGGCCGGCCGACATTGCCTCGAGCGCCACCATCCCGAATGTCTCCCGAACCAGCGAGGGAACGACCGCCACCGTGCTCCGCCTCCAGGCCTCCATGACAGCGGCGTGCGGCCAGTTCTTCAGTACGCGCACTCCCGGCGGGAGTTCGGTCGTGCGCAGCGGAGACTCGGCTGTGTCGTAGCCAATAAGGACCAGTGGTGGTGGCGACTGAAGCATGCTGTACGCTTCCAGCAATACGTCCACCCCCTTATACGCACCCAGCGCCCCGGCGAAAAGCAAGAAGTCTCCCTCCGGCAGCTGGGCTACATAGGAGTCGGTAGGCGTGCCCGCGACCGTGTCGGGAAGAAAGTTGGGGATGATCCGGTATGGAAGCCGCAGCGAGTCGAGTTGATTGCCGGTCACGGTGGCCAGGCTGACAGGCAGAAACAGATCGACGAGACGACGCTCGACGAGATTCATGCCCCAGTTGGCCCCGGCAGTGATCGATCCTTTCAGGCGGCCATAGTGCGCAGATGCGCACCGCAGGCACTTGACGGGTCCCGGCCCGTCGCAAAGCTCACCCTCGTACAGCAGTTTCTTGGTGGCACAGACGAAGCTGTAATCGTGCAGGCTCAAGGCAAGTTTCGCTCCGCTCCAGTGCTTGATCGGGAGAAAAGAGTGCACCAGCCAATTGTGCGCGTGAACGATCTGGGGTTTCTCATGGGCGACAACCTGTCTGATGCCGATGGAGAGCTCGGGATCCGGCAGAGGCGGCGCGTGGCTCCGGCCATTGGCCCCGTAGAGTCCCGGCATCCGCTGCGCCGTACTTCGCAGGCGATAGACCTGCACGCCGTCCATCACTTCACGCACCGGAAGCTCTGGCGTTCCAATCGTGATAACCGACACGCGGTGGCCGCGGGCCGCGAGTTCGGTGCTCAGGTTCCGCACCACCTGTTCTTCGCCCCCGATGAACGGAGGATAGAACTGGGTGAGCATTACGACTCTCACGATGCCCGGACGCCCAGTACGTCCCGATAGACGTCTGCCAGCTGCGCCGCGCAGTCTTCCCAGGTGGGAAGTATTGTAGAGGGCGGAATCAAGGGATCTGACAGGTTTCGAACGAGTGCCTCTGCGACGTCGACGGCCGTGCTCCGGAGCGGTATCGAGCGAACGAGTCCCTGATCCGCCAGTTCGGCCAGACCCGAGGTGTGTGTCACCAGCACCGGACGACCGGCGGATAGGGCCTCCATTACCGAGATGGGATGAGCCTCATAGTCACTGAGAAGCGTCACCAATGTGGCGCGCCTGAAGGCCTCGGCCATTCCTTGTCGATGGCTGGGGTCAATGCTTCCGATCTCGACGACTGGCCCGATGCCCAGATTATCTGCCCGGCTCCGAAGACTGTCCGCTTCCGGCCCACTGCCGAGAATCTGGAGGCGGGCGGACGGAACCTGCCGGACGACTTCGGGCATCGCGTCTATCACCCGGTGGTGTCCCTTGTAACGCTCCAGCCGGCCGACGGACAGGATCAGCGGCGCCGCTGCGGAACTGCCCGTACTCTCAGCACTTTGAGGAGCGATTGAGGAACCGTTCGGGACCACTACAAACCGATCCCTGGGTAGGCGGAGCCGCCGAGCGAAGAACTCGGACTCGAAGCGAGACACGCCGATAAGGCGAGATGCGCGGGCGAGCAGGGGGCGAATCGCGGCCTGCTGGAGGGACCGTCCCGCGTTGCGCAATCGAGAGGAGTGGCCGCCGCTGTGAAAGGTAACCACAAATGGAGTGCCCGACCGCAGAGCAGAGGCCATCGCGATCACCGGCACCGCCGTGTTGTACCCCTGGCAGTGCACGATGTCCCAATCACCTGATTTCACCTTGCCATAGATGCCTGGGGCGACATAGTAGTCACGGCCTCGCGGCCAGGCGCGCACTCGCAGGGTTCGCACGCCCTCGGACCATTCCTCGGCAGGAAGTGATCCTTCGGTGTCGGTCGAGAGGATAGTGACCCTGTGCCCCATATCGGAGAGGCGCCGCGACACTTCGTGGATGTGGGTCTCGATGCCCCCCATGTGCGGGAACGACCGAGCGGACACCATGAGGATGTTGTAGCTCATAAACGCGCAGGACCAGAGGGTGTCCTCCCGGCTACGCTGCCAGGCGAACTCGCCCCACTAGCTTGGCAAGCCCGTACCCGAAGGACGTACAGATAAGGCCTGCGGGGATAACCGCAGCCCGTACAATTCCACTTCGATCTCCGCGCACACTCGCCATTGTATGCCGGATGACGCCGGACGGAAGGGTACGGAAGGTGTATGCGCGTTCAGTGGACAGCGCGCTCCCCGCGCCCACCAGTTCTGCGATTGCGGCCTTCGACGTTCCTTCTCCCATGCACCGGGAGAAAAAATACTTGATCGTCCTCCGGCGCTCGTGCACGCGATGCGAGACTCGAGCTGCCGGGTGGTAGATGACCTTTCCCAATGCGCCTGCTCGCACGCACAACTCCGTCTCCTCGCATCCGGTCGGCGTGAGTCCCACGCGTCCAATCCCACTCTGGAAACCACCCAGATCGACCAGGACCGATCGCAGAAAGGACATGTTGCAGCCGATCAGGTTCCGTACTTCGGAGGTGGTCTCCGGCATGCCCCGGTAGCTGCATCCCACCACCCAGTCGAATTCGGATGGGAACCAGGACGGACGCATAGCTCCCGGCCACTCGGGGACGATTGCTCCCCCGACAGCCACCACATCCTGCGCAGCGTATGGAGCCAGCACCTCCTCGATCCAGTGCTCGTCCGCGACGGCATCGTCGTCCAGAAACGCGACGATGCGGGATCGTGCTTCCTCGATGCCTCGGTTTCTTGCCTGCGACAAGCCGGGGCTGGCACCGTTCTCAACGGCGGTCACCCAGGGATGGGTGGCGCGAACCAGCTGCAACACACCGGGATTGTGATCGACGACGACGATGACTTCTGCTGGAGGCACCGACTGGCGCTGAAGCGACGCCAGCGCGGCGCCGAGGTCCTCCCATCGTTCGTTGGAATAGGTGCAAATAACTACGGATACTTCCCCCGACAATTCATCCCCTCTGCTCACAGTCCGAACGCGACCGTTCCTACCCTATCCTAACGAAAGTGGCTCCGAGACAGGCGTTCTCCGGCCACCTTGAGCGCGCCGCGGGCATCCCGCGCGAGCTCTCTGACGAGATCCGCCGCCGGCAGGGGGCGGGCCAGCTCGTGCGTCTGGCCGGCCCACAGATTGACCACGTCTTCATCCCCCTCCTCGCGGCCCCGCGCGCGCAGAGGAGCGGTGAGGTGGTGGACCTCGGGATAGGCAACCGGGGCGTCCAAGTCGTAGTCGCGCATGAACCGGTTTACCACGCCTCGCGCCGACCGGCCGCTGAACGCGCGGGTGAGACTGGTCGGCCGCGAGGACGCCAACGCCGCGCGATGCACCTCGGAAGTCCCGGCCTCCGGACAGCGCATGAAGGCCGTGCCAAGCTGCGCGGCTGCGGCACCGGCGGCAAGGACGGCGGCGACCGCCCCACCCGTGCTGATGCCCCCCGCGGCGACAAGGGGAATGCGGACGCGGGCGCCGGCAAGCTGAACCAGTGCCAGAACGCTGTAATCGGATGCTCCCTTTCCATCCACAAAGAACCCGCGATGGCCGCCGGCCTCCAGCCCCTGGACAACCAGAGCCGAGGCCCCCGCTGCCTCCGCCAGCTCCGCCTCCTCGACGTCGGTAACCGTGGCCCACGTCTCAGACCCAACCTCTCTCAGCGACGAAATAATCGCTGCCGACGGACAGCCGAAGGTAAAGGACACGAGGGGAACCGGATCGCGCAGGAGCCTGTCTATCTTCTCCTCGAAGGCATCACGATCGAAGCGTGGCTCTCCCAGATTGACGCCCATTCGCCGGGCCTCCGGTTCCAGACGCGCCGCGTAGCGCTCCACGGCCTCGCGACCGGCCGGTCCGGGCACCGGGGCAAAGAGATTGACACCGAACGGGCGGCCGGTTAACCCGCGCACAGTCGCGATTTCCTCCGCCATCACCCGGGGCGAGCGGTAGCCCGCGGCGAGAAAGCCGAGCCCACCCGCCCCCGACACCGCTGCGGCAAGCGCGGGCGTGGACGGCCCTCCGCCGAGCGGCGCCTGCACGATAGGAATGGGCAATCGATCGAAAATCACGACCGCTTCCTCTCCTGCCCCGTTCGAACGCGGCAGGATCTGCCTACTATCGCCCTATGCCCCGGGCGCCCTCATTCCGCCCGCGGCGGGCGCGGGCTTCGGCAGTCAACTGCTGCAGCTCGGACTCGCTGAGCACGCGCACGGTCCGGCGCGCGGTCATCTGCTGGCGCTTTTCCCGGTATTGGTAGGACACGGCCAGACCGTGGTCCTGCTCGGCGATGAAGATGCATGAAACGTCGGAGCGCTGCAGCTCATAGCCCAGGGCGCGCAACAGATCCGAATATCCGTCGGGCATCGGTGGCGGCAGGATAACCGCCGGACGGCGAAAGAAACCGCCGCTGGCCGGCTTGTGGCGGTTCTCGGGCTTCGGCGCGAGCGCGTCATCGGTGAAATGGGCCCAGCGAAGGCCACCGTGCGAGGAAGACTGATACCGAACCGCGAATCCGTCTGGCATCTCCAGCACGCATACACGCGCAGCGCCCTGCTCGTCGAGCGCTCGTCCCAGCCCACGGAGCATTTCCTGGTAGGGCAGGTTGGTGCGCTGCAGAATCCACTCCACGCTGCCGTTCTGCCCGATGCTCTCTCCGGCTCCGCCCAAGTGCGTACGGAAATAGTCCGACGGCTTGCCTTCCTGTGGAATGCGGCGACGGCGCACAGCGTCATTCAGTATCTCTTCGATCTCGGTCCGTCCCAGGCTAAGCTGCCGCCTGATCGGCCCACCTCCGTCATTCCCCTCCTGCTCGTAGCGGAGAAGCAGTCCATCGGATAGCTCGTCGATGATGACGTGACGCGCCCCCACCGAGTCCAGCTCGTAGCCGAGAGCCCGAAAGAAGTCCTGGTGCGTGACGGGCAGGTTTCCCCACACCCCCGGATGGTGCCGTTTCCCGGAAGGGGGACGGATGCGGCGCATCTCGTCTGCCCGGCGGGACAGCGCCACGCGCGGCAAGTGGTTGACCGACACCTCGACCAGTAGTTGCTTGGGACGCTCGGCGCGGACAAGGAAACCATCCTCGACCTCGACAATCCCGATGGACGAGGTCGTTTCCTCGTCCAGCATCGAGCCGATCGCTCGAAAAAGCTCCTGATACGACTGGGCGCGCAACGACTCGTCATGCCTCGGTATCGCGGCCTCGCCGCTGCCGGGTACGATCGGCTCAGCCGTCACCGGAGACGAATTATCGCGCAGCCCGGCGGGCAGCTCCGCCTCGAACGATGCCATCCTCAACCTCCAGTACCGGGACAACCGACCCGGAGTTCTGAAGCCAGCATATCTCCCTTTTGTTTGCCCGTCAACAGAATTCTGCTCCGGCTTCCGAGCCCGGATAGCCAGGCGCAGCGCTGCTGATCCTTCAGATCGCGGCACTCCCTGTACTCCGGAGGGGAGCCACCATGGTTCCATGGTGGCCCCCCTGTCTGTGGGCCGCTAGCTCAGACGCCGGCTCCCGCCAGGGCCTGCTTGGCCAGTCGGGTCGCGATCTTGTGCGTGGTATGCGCCATCCACTCTTCGTCCTGGAGGTTCTGCTGGAGGAGCGAGGCGACCTCCTGCTGGCCCATGAGCTGGGCCTTTTCGATCAGCCCCTTATAGGCCGTGATCTCGTAGTGCTCGGTCTTCTCCCCGGCGCCGGTGTCGAACATGGTCAGCATCTGCTTGCTCGGGCTCTCTTTGCTCGCAAAGTTGTCATGCTCCTGCTTCAGCCCCTGCGCGCCAAAGCAAGTGACCTTTTCAGGCTGCGAGCCGAGAACCTGGAAGGCACGCTCCAGGCGCTGGACGTGCTCGCGCGTCTGCTGCTGGTGCTTCTCCAGCGCCGAGCGGAATTCCTGATCGTCGACTTCCTGAGCCAGCGTCCCCAGGACGCCTACCAGGGTCTGCTCACAGTTGAGCTGGTCACTCAGCTCGTGAAGAAAGAGCTCCTTCGGATTCGTGATGGACATAGCTCCGGACCTCCTGCGCGAATTGCTGGGCGTTTTGCGCGCCCGTCCCATACCCCGCACTTTGCGTGCCACCGAAAATGTCAATGCGTGCCGGACAACGACGGTTGTCGCCCCCCGGATGATCACCGGCCGGAACGCGGCTCAGGCATCCTGCACCCGGACCATCAGCACCGGGCATGGGGCCGAGCGGAGTACTGCCTCGGCAACACTTCCGAACACCAGCCGTCCCAGTCCGCCACGCCCATACGTCGTCATGGCGATGAGATCCGCTCCCACCGACCGGGCGTAGTCCAGGATGCCGGTGGATGCCGAGCCCTCACGCGCCACGTAGGTGGCATCCACGCCCTCGGATTTCAGCTGGTCACGGTGCACCGACAGGTATGCGGACGAGGCTACTCGCGCGTGCTTGCTGATCTCCAGGAGATTGGCGTCGTGGGTGCGCGGCCAGTGGGGCAGTCCGCCCCCGGCATAGACCGACGGCTGGGCCGGGACGACCACTTGCAGCAGTGTCACGTGTGAGCCGAAGGCCCGCGACAGCCGAGCGACCACGGGCAATATTTCCTCCGCCGCCGCGGACCCGTCGAGCGCCACCACGATGCGGCGAAAGGTAACGGCGTCGACAGCTGGGCACCCGGGCCCGGTGTCGGCCCAACCTGAGGTTTTGATCTCGTGCAGAACCGGCCGCTGGGCGTGATACGACAGGTCAGACCCCGGAAGCTTCACAGCATTCATTCCCTGGCCGCGTGGGATCAGCATATCCAGTGACGCTGCCGATTTATTGACTGCCACCGTTACCCTCCTTGGTGATCGGTTACTCCCACCGTAGGGACAGGCGGTGAGACGACGGTGAGGGCTCTTCCCTTGGCCGACCGAGAAGAGGTAGAGGTCTCACAGAGGTCTCATGTGTCGCCGTCATGCTGGGAGCGAGGGTGTCTGATGACATCCAGAATGACAGCAAGGAGTGGCCGGCCACGCAGCCCGCGCCATACCATGCCATCTGTGACCCCGTGGTCCTTTGAAAGGAATTACAGAGATGTCACTGCGCACCTGGGCCCGGCTGCTCTACGTGCTATTGGCCGTGCTCCTCATCGCGGGGCTGGTGGTCGTGCCTGTCGTGGCCAGCGCAACGTCGAACAATAAGAAATCCTCCGGGAAGGTCTCCACGGTGCGGGTCTATCTGATTGCCATCGGAGACAGCGGCAAGTCAGGAAGGAGCGTCGGCTGCGGCGACAGCCTGGTGGCGGTCAAGCGGGAGATCGCGCCCACCACAGCCCCGCTAACCGCGGCGATCCGCCTGACCCTCGCCAACCACCAACGCACCTACGGCCAATCCGGCCTCTACAACGCGCTGTACCAGTCCCGGCTTCAGCTCAAGCGCGCCACGGTGATCAAGGGCACGGCAACGATCAAACTGACCGGCCGGCTGACACTGGGCGGTGTCTGTGACACGCCGCGTGTGCGGGCACAGCTTCGGCAGGCGGCACTTCAGTTCCCTACTGTGCACCGGGTCTTCGTCACCGTCAACGGTATCTCGCTCGCGGGAGCGCTCAGCAGTAAGTAACAGCGGCGGCTACCTTCGCAGAAGGGCGACCGGACAGACAGCACTGCCTGCTTGGTCGCCCTTCTGTGTCGCCACTACCATGGGCCAGACGCTTACGGAGGTGAGATGGCTCACACGCCGACCAGGACACCACCCGAAACCGGCAACGACCAGGAAAACAAACCCCAGAAGCCCTTTCTGTCCGGGCGGATGTGGTGGCTCATCCTGGCAGCGATGCTGGTCTTCAACCTGATCTTCTATTACACCGACCTGGGCATGAATAAGTCGGTCGCGTCACCCCAGGTCACACTGCCGTACAGCGCCTTTGTGACCCAGGTACGAGCCGACAACGTCACCACGGCCCATCTCGATGGCGACACCATCACCGGCGACTTCAAGCATCCGTATAAGGAGTCGTCCAAGGAGTCGTCGGGTGGCAAAACCTATCCGCGCTACACCACGACCGTGGTTCCCGAGTTCCTGCCGGCCGTGGGGACACTCCTCGATAAGCACCACGTGCGCACGACGATCGTCAACCCGACAACGCCCTTCTGGATGACCGCCCTCACCATTCTGCTGCAAGGGCTGCCGTTCCTTCTCCTGATCGGTCTCCTGTACTTCGGCAGCCGGTCGGCGCAGGCGCAACAGCAGGGCATGTTCGGCTTCGGCCGGAGTAAGGCCAAGATGTACACCGAGGAACGGCCGAGCACGACTTTCGCCGATGTGGCCGGGGTTGACAGTGCCAAGAGCGAGCTGAGTGAGATCGTGAACTTCCTCCGCGACCCCACCAAGTACCATCGCCTGGGAGCACGCATTCCCAAAGGCGTCCTCCTGACGGGGCCGCCGGGAACCGGCAAGACTCTGCTGGCACGCGCCGTCGCGGGCGAGGCGCACGCCCCCTTTTTCAGCATCAGTTCCAGCGAGTTCGTAGAAATGTTCGTGGGCGTCGGCGCCAGCCGGGTTCGTGACCTGTTTGAGCGCGCCAAGGCCGCGGCCCCGGCCATCGTCTTCGTGGATGAGATCGACGCCATTGGCGGGCGCCGCGGCCGAGGTCCGGGCGGCTTCGGCTCCAACGATGAGCGCGAGCAGACGCTGAACCAGCTCCTCGTCTCCATGGACGGATTTGAGCCCAACGAGGCGGTCATCATCCTGGCTGCAACCAATCGGCCGGACATCCTCGATCCGGCACTCCTCCGGCCCGGCCGATTCGACCGCCAGGTTGTGCTCGATCTCCCCGACCGCCGGGGCCGCGAGGCCATCCTCCGGATTCACTCGCGCCAGCTCCCTCTGGCCCAGGATGTTGATCTGGCGGCGCTGGGCCGGGCCACGCCGGGGATGAGCGGCGCCGATCTGGCCAACCTTGCCAACGAAGCGGCACTGACCGCCGCCCGAAACAACGCCTCGGAGGTCACCGCCGCCGACTTCGACCAGGCGCTCGACCGCGTCACCCTGGGGACGGAGGGCGCACCCCTCATGGATGAGGAGGAGCGGCGCATCGTTGCCTATCACGAGGGTGGACACGCCCTCGTGGCACTGGTCCTTCCCAATGTGGACCCGGTTCACCGCGTGACCATCACGCCGCGCGGCCGCTCGCTGGGCGTGACCCAGTTCCGGCCCAACGAGGATCGCCGCAACTTCCGGCGCGACTACCTGCTCAATCGCATGGCGGTCGGCCTGGGTGGTCGAGCAGCCGAGGAGGTTGCGTGCGAGGAGATCACCTCCGGCGCTCAGAACGACATCCAGCAGGTCACCGCCATGGCGCGGGCCATGGTGATGGAGCTGGGCATGGTGGACGATCTGGGCCCGATCCGCTGGGGCGAGGGCGGGCTCGACGGCGAGCCGGCTAACCCCTGGGACCCGCGGGAGTACAGCGACGAGACGGCGAGGCGGATCGACGCGGCCGTGATTGGTCTGGTGGGAGAGGCCCACCAGCGGGCCATCGACGTGCTACGTGGCAATCGGGCCGCGCTCGACGCTATTGCCAATGCACTTGTCCACGAGGAATCGCTGACCCGGGAGGAGCTGACGGCCATAGTCAACGCTCGCCGGGTTCCGGAACAGAAGCCACTACCGGTGCCCTCCGGTCCACCCACCCCGACAGGGGAGACCACCGCCGTCGTCGAGCCTCCCCTCGAGCCGGCGCCGGAGCCGGCGCCCCGGAATCCCGGCCGGGGCTGATATCAGACTGCCTCGAATGCTGAGCTTCATGCCCCGCTCTGCGCTCGTCACGCTCCTCGCCATTGCCTTCGTATCCGGCGCCGTCGCTGCCTGGTCCGCCGGGCCTGGAAGCGGCTCGGCCGAGGCGGAGCCGCAGGGGATTCACAAGATCCAGCACGTGGTGGTCATCATGATGGAAAACCGCTCCTTCGACGAGTACTTCGGCACCTACCCTGGCGCCGATGGCCTTCCACGCGACAGCGAAGGCAAGTTTACCGTCTGCCTCCCCGATGCACGCACCACCCACTGCCGGAGCCCGTACCACGACCGCTCCAACGACAACGCCGGCGCGCGGCACGATATGATCGCCGCCAATCTGGCGATCAATCACGGCGCCATGGACGGCTTCGTCCGGGTGTCGCAGGAGACACCACGGCAGTGTGAGCCGGTGGGCGATCCCAAATGCCTGCCCACGGCACCCCCCGACGTCATGGGCTATCACAACGGCAAGGACCTTCCCAACTACTGGAAGTATGCGCGCAACTTCGTCCTCCAGGATCACATGTTCTCGCCGGTCAACTCCTGGAGCCTGCCCTCGCATCTCTATATGGTCTCGGGCTGGTCGGCCCTCTGCTCCAGGCGAGACGACCCTATGAGCTGCCGTAACGAGCCCAGCCCTGGCGGTCCGCTGGTGGCGCGTCTCCACCTGCAGAACCGCCTCAACTTTGCCTGGACGGACATCACCGACCTGCTGCACGTACACCAAGTCAGCTGGCGCTACTACGCCCGGCCCACCACGCCCTACATCTGGAATACCCTGCCCTATTCCAGCGACGTTCGCCTCAATCACCAGCTGGGCAACATCCAGCCGCTCACCAACTTCTACCGGGACGCGCGCCGCGGGCGGCTACCGCACGTCTCGTGGGTGATTCTCCGCCACACCGACCATCCGCCGGAGCTGATCTCAAAGGGCCAGACGGCGGTGACCACCGCTATCAACACCGTCATGCGCAGCCCGAATTGGAAGAGCTCGGCCATCTTCCTGGCCTGGGATGATTGGGGAGGCTTCTACGACCACGTCAAGCCGCCAGTTGTGGACGGCAACGGCTATGGGCTGCGCGTGCCGGCACTCGTCATCAGCCCCTACGCCAAAAAGGGCTACGTCGACCACCAGACCCTCTCCTTCGATGCCTACCTCAAGTTCATTGAGGATGACTTTCTGGGTGGAGACCGGCTCGATCCCAAAACCGACGGCCGTCCTGATCCCCGGCCGGACGTGCGCGAGAACGCCGCCACCCTGGGCGATATTGGCCGCGACTTCAACTTCCATCAAGCTCCGCGCAAGCCCATGCTCCTGCCCAGGCACCCCAAAACCGACCTGATCACCACCTTTATTCCGGGCCACACCAACAAGCCACCCAACCCACCGTAGGCATGGCTCCGCCGGGAGGGGATTCTTGCCATGAGCCCCCGCGCATATAAGGCGCTTCTCGCATCCTTGCTGGCCGCTGCCGGGCTATGCGCGGGGCTGGCCGCATGCGCGCCACTGATCGGCGGTTCATCGAGTCACACCACCCCGCTGACCGGAATCCATAAGATCCAGCATGTGGTGGTCATCATGCTGGAGAATCGCTCCTTCGACGAGTACTTCGGCACCTATCCCGGTGCCGATGGCCCGTCCCGAAAGAATGGCGTCTTCACGGCGTGCCTGCCGGACCCGCGGGCGGGTCAGTGCCAGCGGCCATACCACGACCCCGCCAACGAGAACGGAGGCGGGCGGCACAACTGGCACGCATTCCACAACGACTTGAATCACGGTAAGATGAACGGTTTCGTGGTCGAGGCGGAGACCGCGGATCGCGGCTGTGGCGCAGTCCAGGACCCGATCTGCAAGTCCTGGGGCCCGGTCGACGTGATGGGCTACAAGGACGGCCGCGAGCTCCCGAACTACTGGGCCTACGCCCGCAATTTTGTTCTGCAGGATCACATGTTCGCGCCGGTCAGCTCATGGAGTCTGCCCACCCATCTCTACATGGTCTCGGCGTGGTCGGCCAAATGCAGCAAGTGGAACATGTCGATGAGCTGCACCAACGATCCCATCCTGCCCCCGCCCCAGGCGTTCGCAACCTGGAGGAAGGGGCGAGCCAATTTCGCCTGGACCGACATCACCTACCTGCTCGCCAGGCATCACGTGAGCTGGAAGTATTACGCCGACCCGGGAACTCCCTTTCACTGGAACATCCTTCCGTACTTCACAGACGTGCACCGGGACAAACAACTCGGCAACATTCAGGCGCTCTTCCACTATTTCTCCGATACCCGGCAGGGCATCCTGCCCCAGGTGAGCTGGGTCGAGCCGCCGCCGGTGGACAACGACCACCCTCCGTCCCGGGTCTCGGCGGCGCAGCGATTCGTGACCGTGGCGATCAACGCCGTGATGCACAGTCCCGATTGGGATAGCACCGCCATCTTTCTGGCCTGGGATGACTGGGGCGGTTTCTACGATCACGTCAAGCCAGTCCCGGTGGACGCCAACGGATACGGCTTTCGTGTGCCCGCGCTCGTCATCAGCCCCTACGCCAAAAAGGGGTACATTGACCACCAGACCCTCTCCTTCGATGCCTATCTGAAGTTCATCGAGAACGACTTCCTCCATGGACAGCGCCTGGATCCGAAGACCGACGGGCGGCCGGACCGCAGACCGGATATCCGCGAGAACGCTCCAATCCTCGGGGATCTCGGCAAGGACTTTGACTTCAACCAGAAGCCGCGCCCCCCGCTGCTCCTTCCAATAGACCCGAAGACAGATCTGCGCGGAGGAACCACGTAAAGGGTGTCACACCCGCCCCAGCCGGCAAGAGATATCAAACGGAGTTACGAGAAGAGCGTCCGGATCGGGAAGACAAAGCCCGGCAGGACATCGTCGCCGGATAGCTCGTCGTGATCCGTCACCACGTGTGCCGGCTCCTGCGCTCGCCGTACTTCAACCGTGCGAGTCTCCGGAAACACGAGCCATACCACGCGCACCCCGGCGGTCAGCCACCGCTGTGCTTTCACGCGCATTTCTGGCTGGCCCTGGGATGGCGAGGCCACCTCCACTACGAGATCGGGCGCAAGACGCGGAAACCCTTCAGCCTGGGGATCCGGCGCGCGGCTTGCCTGCACGAAGGCAAGATCGGGTGCCAGGACGGTATCCGGCGCACCTGCGGCCGATGTCCAGAACCCGGTTTCGGGAGGGAACACCACACCGAGTTGCGCTTCCTCGACGAATCGGTCAACCACCCTCAACAGGGCCATGACTATGCGGCCGTGCTTACTACCGGTGGGCGGCATGCGCACCAGCCTCCCATCCACGAGCTCGTAGCGCCAGTAGTCGTCAGACCGCTGCAACAACTCGTCGGCAGTCATCAGTACCGGATCAGCCCACGGTGCGCGTGCCTCCATCGAAACTGACTCCCCTGGCATCACGGTTCGGATCCCCGGCCCCATTCTACTCACCGGCTCGGGACGCGGTCCCGGTGGTCCCTGAACCTGACGCCTGAGGGACTTCAGTGACCACCGGGCACCACCGGTCGTGCGCTCTCGCTACCCCGGCTGAATGTTCTGGTTGAGCCGGAACACGTTTGCTGGGTCATACGTGCGCTTGAGCTGGGACAACCGGCGGTAGGTCTCCTGGCCATAGGCCTCCGCCACCCGCTCCGGACCTTCGTCGCTCAGGAAGTTGACGTAGACGCCATCGGCGTGGGGCCGCAAGTCGCGCCCGAATTCTTCGACCCAGGCCCGCTGCGACGCCGCCTCGGTCGGGTCTTCCCACAGGCCAATCGCAGCCGCCAGGATCGACCTGTCACGATGGGCGAAGGCCGTGGCATCGGCCGGCACGCGTGCCATGGCACCACCCAGCGCGCGCAGTTGCACAAGACCCATGGGAGCCGGCAGGGTGTCCACGCCGCGCAGGATCGTTTCGAGCGCGTCACCCTCCAGCTCCCGGAGATACGACGAGCGGATCTCGCTATGGAAGCCGGGCACCGCAACGCTCTCGGTGAGCGCGTAGACGGCAGGATAGGGAGCGGGCCCCGTGATGTCGGCCAGCACTGTGCCCAGCTCGCGCAACGGGGCGACGACGCCCTGTCCCGTCTCCGGGTCGCCGACGCAACAGACGCCGATCACAATGACGTTCCGGCCATGCACCTCGGGCGGGATGAACGGGAGGGGCGGGGCGTGCAGGACGAAGACGATGGTGCTCAGCTCCTCCGGGGCTGATTGCGCGTACCGTGCCCAGGCCGGCAGCACCGTCCGGCTCTCACTGGCGTCATAGATGATGGCGCCGCCGATGATGGTCCCCACCGGGTGGGCCCGGAACTCGAAGGACGTGACGATACCGAAGTTGCCGCCACCGCCGCGCACCGCCCAGAAAAGGTCGGGGTTCTCCTCGGCACTGGCTCGCCGGAGCTGGCCATCGGCGGTGACGATATCCACTGACTGCAGACTGTCAATGGTCAGCCCATACTTGCGTACCAGCCAGCCGATGCCACCCCCCACGGTGAGCCCGCCCACACCCACTGAGCCCGTATCACCCGACGGCACTGCCAGGCCGTATTCGTGCAGTTCCACGCTCACCTCGCCCCAGGTCAATCCAGGACCGGCCCGAACGATGTGCCGTTCCGGGTCGATCTCCAGGTAGCGCATGGGCGAGAGGTCGATGACCATGACATCCGAGGAACTGTGACCGGCGACGCTGTGGCCGCCGCTGCGCACCGCCACTTCCAGCTCCCGATTTCGGGCGAAGGCGACACCCCGTATCACGTCCCGAGCGCTGGCCGCTTGCAGAATCAGGAGCGGTGATCGCTGGTATGCGGCATTGTGGATGACGCGCGCCTCGTCGTACCCCTCGTCACCGGGTTGCAGGAGGATGCCGTCCAGTCCTTCTTCGAACTGGCGAAGGTCTTGATCGTGGATTTCGATACGCTGCTCGGTAGCCATGCCGTCTCCGTCCTTTCACTGCCTGTTCACGGCGAGCATCTGCCGCCGCGGATAACAGCTTGACAGTAGGCGGCAATGGTGAGATAAGGATGAGACTTCCCCAAGGCGCCCAACGACAGAGCAAGGACGCTCACGGCGGTCTCATGGCGTCCCGATACCCTCAGGGTGGTGGCCCCAGACGGGTCAAACTACCGCGTGGGAGGAGCGGATGCCGGATATCCAGACGTTTCTGGATGCAGTGCGCGCAGCGTATCTCGACTGGGGTTACGCCCTGGTCCTCGTCGGCGCGCTGCTCGAAAACACCATCCTCCTGGGTCTTGTGCTTCCGGGCGGAACCATCGTCCTGCTCGGCGCGGTGTATGCGCAACAGGGAGCGATGAGTCTTCCGCTGGTCCTGCTGCTCGCCTGGATCGGCATGGTGCTGGGAACCAGCTGCGATTACCTGCTGGGACGATATGGCGTTCGGCGCCTATTGGCCGGCACACGGCTGATGGCAAAGCTCGACCCCGGCCTCGCCAAGGCTGAGCGCTATCTGGAACGCCACGGTCCGTGGGCCTTTCTGCTGGCTCACTTTATTGGCCACACCCGCTCGTTCCTGGCCATCACCGCGGGAACCAGCCACCTGCCCTACCGCCGCTTCCTTCTGTATGAGGGGATTGCGGCTCTGGTCTGGAACAGCGCCTTCGTTGGCGCCGGCTTCGTTTTGAGCGAGAATGTGGAGCAGCTCCAGCGGCTGCTGAGTGGCGGCGGTGTCATCGTCGTCCTCGTCGCCCTTGTGCTCTACGTGGGAAATCGGCTGCTACGCCGAAGGCGCCGCGCCGGAGCGCCCGTTCGAAGCATGTAAATGTATGAGTGCAAGATCAGGTAGCTCGGGGCATCGGGCATCCCTGGCGGTGTGCGCGGCCGCGGTCCTGCTGATAGGGTCGGCGGTAACGCAGGGGGTTCGGGCCACGTCCGTCAAGAGACACGCGGCGGTGGATATCGCGGACAACAAGGCCCGAGTAACCCAGGTGTGGACGACGGTTCGAGACCGGCAGGGGAGGCAAGTCCGCGGCCAGGGAGTCCTGGTGGGTATCGTCGACTCCGGGATCGACTATCGAAATCCCGACTTTCGAAACGCCGGTGGCAAGACGCGCATCAAGTTCATGTGGGACCAGACCGCCACGGGGAAGCCGCCCGCCGGATTTTCGTACGGAAATGTCTGTACTCCTGCCCAGATCAACAATGAATCGTGCACAGAGCGGGACCGGGAGGGACATGGAACGCATGTCGCAGGGATTGCCGCCGGCAACGGACGCTCCAGCAGCCCGGCCAGATTCCTCGGCGTGGCCAACATGGCCGACCTCGGGATCGTCAAGGTGCGCGGCACCACGGAAACGGATGTCGCCGAT
Source organism: Chloroflexota bacterium (assembly GCA_025966365.1). Classification (GTDB taxonomy): domain Bacteria; phylum Chloroflexota; class UBA5177; order UBA5177; family UBA5177; genus JAICWV01. Next base: position 19,242 of record JAICWV010000009.1, read on the forward strand.
GCCTGCCGCTATCTCACGGAGAAGGCGCGGCAGCTGCACGAGCCCATCGTCATCAATCTGAGTCTTGGCAGTGAGCATGGGCCTCATGATGGAAGTGGACCGGAAGCACAGGCGCTCAACAAACTGACAGGACCAGGGCGGATCATCGTGGCTGCGGCTGGAAACGAATCGCTCCGGGCCGGACACGCCAGCGGCGTGGTTCGGGAGGGTGAGACCGCCCATGCCCGGTTCACGACTCATGACGTCACTGACGGCACCCTCCATCTCTACTATCCGGTAGGGACCACCTTGAGCATCCGGCTCGTCGACGAAGCGACCGGCCAGCAGTTCATCCCCAGTTCCGATGGCCGCATCACGACCCATGCTAGTGACGATGGAACCTACAAGGTTGCAATGCAGATCCATCGTCTGAACGCCGCATGGGAGACGGTGACCGCTGTGATCGTGGCCACGCGGCGCGTGGTCAATGATCCGTTCGATCTGTCCCTGGAGGGGCAGCGAGTCAACCATTCCGCGCGGTTCAACGTCTGGTCCGGCGGCTCCCATATTCGGTTTCGGGATCCGGACCGTTTCATCACCCTCTCGACCCCTGCCGATGCTCGGAATGTTGTCGCGGTGGCCAATTACACGACGCGCGTTTCCTACGCGGATGCTGCGGGACAGACCATCACCTTCTGCCAGCTCCTGACCTGTCCGGATGGGAGCCAGAAGGTGGGAAGCCTCGATCCCAGCAGCTCGTGGGGCCCGACGGTAGATGGGCGGCAGAAGCCGGATATCGCGGCTCCCGGGGGCTTGATCACATCCTCGCGCTCGGAAGATGTCCCCACCTGCCGCAGCGCTGCGCAGCCCGCGTGCATCCTGCCTCAGCTCCTGGTCAACGGGGGGCGCAATGCCATTGCTCTCGGCACGAGCATGGCATCACCCATGGTGGCCGGGACGGTCGCGTTGATGCTGCAGGTGAGACCGCAGCTCACGGCGCAGAAGGCGCGCCAGATTCTGCGGGACACCGCCCGTCACGACAGCTTTACCGGCAAGGCAGCCTGGACGCCTCAATGGGGCGCGGGGAAGCTGGATGCCCTGGCAGCGGTGCGCCGGGCGAAGTCACTGGGGTGAGCGCTGAACTGGCACCATCAGGGACGCCAGGATGGAGACAGCCAGCAGAGCAATAATGACCGCCAGCGAGAGAATCACCGGTACCACGTAGACCCCGGCGACCAGCATCTTGGCGCCCACGAAGGTCAGCACTGCAGCCAGGCCGTACTTCAGGTAGGTGAAGCGCTGCACCGATCCACCCAGGAGAAAGTAGAGCGAGCGCAGGCCCAGGATCGCGAAGACGTTCGACGTGAACACGATGAACGGGTCCAGGGTGATGGCAAAGATTGCCGGGATCGAATCGAGCGCGAAGATCAGGTCGGTGCTTTCGATGATGAGCAACACGATCAGCAGTGGGGTCACCCAGCGCTGTCCATGCCTCCGGACCAGAAAGCGTGAGCCTTCGTAACCGGGGGTCACGGGCACAAGTCGTCGGGCCAGGCGGACCAGCGGATTTCGGTCGGGGTGGATCTCGCGTTGCTGGTGGATTGCCATGCGAATGCCGGTGACCACCAGGAAAGCACCGAACAGATAGAGGATCCAGTGGAAGGCGGCGATCAACTCGACTCCCACGAGGATGAGGGCGCCGCGCATGACGATAGCGCCGATGACTCCCCAGATGAGCACCCGCTGCTGATAGGCGGCAGGGACGCCGAACGACGAAAAGATCAGCACAAAGATAAAGATGTTGTCGATGCTGAGGGACTTCTCGATGAGGTAGCCCGTCAGGAACTGCAGGGCAACACTCTGGCCGCGCCAGAAGAAGATCACCAGATTGAAGGTGAGTGCCATGCCGATCCAGATGGCGCTCCAGAGGATGGCCTCCCGGTACGTCACCTCCTTCGCCTCTCGGTGAAACACGCCCAGATCGAGGCTCAGCATGACCAGCACAAAGAGGCTAAAGCCGGCCCACAGAGCGACTGTTTCCAGATTCATCGTGTTACTCCAGCGTAGCCGCCTCAAACCGCCCACATGCCACCATCTACAAGACCTCGAAAGGACCTCAGGCATGACCGGGGAGACCCAGATGACGCCACAGCAGCACGCGGAGCGGATCGCGGGAATGCTTCGCGCCCTCAGTTCAGCTCGCCGCGCAGGACATCATACAGCGAGAATGGAGCACCCGCGCAGGGCCCGAGTGCTCCCGTATATCGGACTGGTGAGCGGCCACCGATCGGCGGCGCTGTCCAGTCCGCCTGGCTTCAGGCTGCGTTACTTGCCATTGTTTCCTTTCCCGTGACCAGGAGTTGCCGTCGGCGCCGGTGTTGACGTGACCGTGGGGCTTGGTGTCACGGTGGCTGTGACTGTCGGCGTCGGTGTGGGAGCGGCGCACGACGTGGCCAGGGTGAAACTACTGCCGGGGCCAGCCGTCAAGTACGGGCTGATCGAGCCCAAGGAGGCAATCGAGCGGCTTGTAGAGGGGCAGCGAAAGCAGCTCGACGAACAGGAGCGGCATGGCGCAGACCTGGTCAAACTGCTCCAGCCGACCTACCGGGCCGGACGGCGCAACACGGACCCGCTCGATTACATCCAGATCTTGCGAGGACCGGGTGCAATTGCGACGCGGTTCAATGAGCTGCAGGCCCACGTGCAACGAGAGATCCTGGTCTTCAACCGACCGCCATATGCCACCGCTCCCCAGGAGAACACGATCGGTTTGGACCTGGCGCGACGGGGCAAGGCGCGAGGACTGTATGGGTTCTCGCTCTTTGACGATCCGGGGGGCGGCGGAAGGCGTGCGGCGCTTCGTTGCGGCGGGCGAGGACGCGCGCTTTGTCAAGGAGCTACCCATCAAGCTCGTGATCATCGATGGGCGCATCGTCATCTTTGGGATGGAGGACCTGGTGGCCGCGGGAAACGACCTCACCGTCATGGTCGTCGAGCATCCGTCCCTCGCGCCGGTACTGAAGACCGCCTTCGAGGCGTACTGGGAGCGCGGGATCAGTTTCGAGGAAGCGCGGGAGCTTGCTGCCGGGAAAGCAGCCGTCTAGCGAGCGGTTGGTTCCACTCGGGGGCTCCCGGCACCATAGAATCGACAGCCACACGGCGGGCATGTACCATGACGGCAAGAGTTTGATCATCAATTGGGGATAGACGGATTGGAGGCTATGCTGTGAAACGATTGCTGGCACTGGCTGCACTGGTTGCGATGGGCGCGATTTGCCCGGCAGGCGTATCGGCCGCGCCGGCACACGGCATTGTGCATGCTCCTCGCCACACCTGGGGACGTGGGACCAGCACCAACTGGTCGGGATACGACATTACCGGTAGCGGGGCGACCTTCGTAAGCGGAACGTGGACCCAACCCACGGCGACATGCAGCACCGGGGAGAACAGCTGGTCCTCACCATGGGTGGGAATCGACGGCGATACCAGCAACACGGTCGAGCAGATCGGCACTGATTCCGACTGTACCAACGGCTCGCCCACCTACTACGCCTGGTATGAGATGTATCCGAAGAAGCTGGTTCAGATCCCAATGACGGTCAACCCGGGCGATTCCTTCACCGGCGAGGTGACCTACAGTGGCGGCGCCTTCACCCTCACGCTGACGGACAATACGACCGCCGCGACCTTCAGCACCACGATATCGCAGAAGCGCGCGCACCTGACCTCGGCCGAGTGGATCGAGGAAGGCCCGTCCAACGGCGGCCTCACCGACTTCGGGAAGGTGACGTTCACGAACACATCTGCCACGATCAACGGAACCACCGGCTCGCTGAGCTCCTTCTCGAACGCGGACCCGATCACGATGGTCACCAATTCCGGCATGCCGCGAGCGACCCCGAGCAACGTCAAGAACGGCTCGTTCAGTGTGACCTGGAACCAGAGCTAAACCGCGTAGACAGACATTCGAATCATCCGCAGGCAGCAGACACGCTTCGCCGGGAGCCGGCATAGCGGTCCATGGCGACGCGACGGTGTCCGGCTCTACCGTGCAGAACAACAAGGGCACCACCACAGGTGTCGGCGGCGGTTTTTAGTTGGCCGAGGGTGCCAGCAAACGGGGCGAGGCGGACCGCGATGTCAACAGGTGCAGGCGATCACCAGTTTTCGTGATCGCTAACAAACACATTTCGCTCACCGTTTGTTGTCACGCAGCCATGCCACGTGCCACTATCGAGCGGAAGCGAACATCTGCTCGCTCGATCGAATCGCACGGTGCTGATGCGTTGATCACGAACCGGTCTCGCCTCTAAGGACCCGCTGCGATGCCCAGACGTGCCTATCGAGCCGCTGCTTTCGCATTCATGGTGTGCGCGCTTGCCTGCGGATCAGTCGCCGCCTGTTCTGTTGAATTCCATGACGCGTCACGCCCACCTGTATTGAACGGCATCCACAAGATCAAGCATGTGATCATCATCATGCAGGAGAACCGCTCCTTCGACAACTACTTCGGCACGTATCCCGGAGCCGATGGCATACCCATGAAGAACGGGGAACCCACCGTTTGCGTTCCGGACTTCATTGAGAACAAGCCGCGGACCTGCGTCAAGCCATACCACAACCCCTACGACCTCAACGTCGGTGGGCCGCACGGCATCGCCGATGTGCAGCCGACGATCAACGGGGGCAAGATGGACGGATTCCTCCAGCGCCTCCCCCTGGGCAATCGCGACTCGCTCTTCTACCCGCCGGCACCCAAAGGTGTCTGCAACGACTACCTGCATCCGAGCTGTTACGGCGGCTTGCCTCCCGACCTCATGGGCTACCACAACGGGAAAGACATCCCAAACTACTGGGACTATGCCAGGAACTTCGTGCTCCAGGACCACATGTTCGAGCCCGTGGCCGCGTATAGCTTGCCGGCGCATCTCTACATGGTCTCCGCATGGTCCGCCAGCTGCTCCAAGCAGAGCGATCCAGCCAGCTGTAAGAATGAGCCCAGCAACGTCGATCACATCTTCCCTGGCGTTGGCACCTACACCACCCCCAACTACGCCTGGACGGACATTACCTATCTGCTGGCAAAGCACAGGGTCAGTTGGAAAGAGTATGTCGACAACGCCACCGGGCCCTACTGCAAGATCTACCAGCCAAAGTGCCAGTCGCTGCCGCAAAACGGGACGCCGATGCTGTGGAACGTGCTGCCCTTTTTCACCACGGTCCATCAGGACAAACAACTCGGAAATATCCAGAAGCTGAGCCACTTCTTCGCCGATGCGAAGAATGGAGCGCTGCCGAGTGTCGCCTGGATCGTGCCCTCGGCCAAGAATAGCGAGCACCCGGCTGGGTTGATTACAACGGGCCAGTCATACGTAACAGACCTCATCGACGCCATCATGCGGAGCCCCGATTGGAAGAGCAGCGTTATCTTTCTGGCGTGGGACGATTGGGGCGGATTTTATGATCACGTCCTGCCACCAAAAGTAGACGCGAACGGGTACGCTTTCCGTGTCCCGGCGCTCGTGATCAGCCCATACGCGAAAAAGGGCTATATCGATCACCAGACCCTTTCCTTCGATGCCTACCTCAAGTTCATCGAGGATGACTTCCTCGGCGGCCAGCGTCTGGACCCGAAGACCGACGGACGCCCGGACCCGCGACCGACGGTGCGGGAGAACGTCAGCGTTCTGGGGAACCTGTTCAACGACTTCGACTTCTCTCAAACGCCGAGGGCGCCGCTGCTGCTTCCCATCCACCCCAAGACCGACCTCCTGCCCCCGCCCAAAACGTAACCACCCGGTCAAGCCAGTTGTATGGCTCATGGCATGCCAGAGGTGCAGGTCGGACTCTGGAGGGCTGCTTGAATGGGAAGAATACGAACAGAAGCCCGGGCACCGTCTTGTGCCTCGCTTTTCTCGTCTTAGCGGCCGATGGCAGCCTGCTCATCTCCGACGGCCGAGCTGGCGTGATCTACCGGGTAGCGCCCAAGGAACGATAGCGCGTGTGGCAGTGGACCAAAGGATGAGTGAACGTTCTGCGAGCCACCTGCTTGGCTCGGGTCAGTTGCGCTGGACGCGACCGAGCAAGACAGGGCAGGGGGCCGAGCGCAAGACTGCTTCGGCAACACTGCCGAAGACCAGCCGCCCGAGACCGCCGCGGCCATGCGTTGTCATGGCGATCAGGTCAGTTCCTTCCTTCTGTGCCTCGTCGAGGATAGTTTGTGCCGGGGCGCCATCAGGGGTCAGGCTGCTGACGGTCAGGCCCTGTTGCTCCAGACGGTCCTGTTGCGCCCCGAGATATGCGGAGGCTTCGGATCGAGCCTGCTTCGCCATTTCGGCCAGGTCACCATAGTAGATTTGCGGGGGATGGTTCATCATGTTGCCGGCGTAGACCGGCGGTTCCACCGGTTCTACCACGCGTATCAGCGAGACATTTGAGCCAAACGCGTGGGCAAGGGGTAGGACTACCGGAAAGATTTCCTCCGCCAGTTCGGATCCATCAAGCGCTACCAGGATGCGCTGGTACGGGTTGTCGGCTCCTTGTACGTTCACGTGACGTCCTCCAACGCTCTCAGCTTCGAGTCCCCCCTCCTCACCCTGACCATACACCTCAACTTTCGGATATCAGGGATACTCGTAACGTCTCATTCGGTTCGGCTCACCGGTCGCTTGTGGACCAGGGCGAAGCGACTAGCTGAACGTACCCGCCGCTACAATGTCTCCGAGGGAGAACCCTGAACCGTGGGGAAGGCGCGAGTCAACGCCATTCCTTTCGTGACGGCAATTAGAACCCATGACATCCGTCCACTCCGCTTCTGCGCCGTCCACCGACGCTGCTGATCATGAGCAAGGCCTCTCTCAGCGACAGGTCGTGGAGCGTCGAACCCGTGGCGAGGGAAACGCGGTGGCTCCCGCGACCGGGCGGACGTATCCGGCTATGCTGCGTGACAATGTCTTCACCTTCATCAACAACGTCCTTTTTGTGCTCTGCGCTGCCCTGATCGCGCTGGGCGAGGTGAGCGATGCGGTCATCGCAGCAGGAGTCGTCCTCGGCAACGTGGTGGTCAGCCTGTTCCAGGAGGTGCGCACCAAGCGTACGCTCGATCGTATTGCCCTACTTACCCGACCACGGGCTGCGGTCATCCGTGATGGACGGGAGCAGTCGGTGGATCCGGCCGAGATCGTCCGGGGCGACACGATGATCGTGCGGCCCGGCGACCAGATCATCGTCGATGGTCCACTGGTCAGTGACGGCGAACTGGAGGTCGACGAATCACTTCTCACCGGCGAGTCAGAAGCGGTCCCCAAGCGCTCCGGCGATCCCCTGTACTCAGGCAGCTTCTGTGTCGCCGGGTCCGGTGTGTACCTGGCTGAAAAGGTTGGCGCGGAGAGCTTCGCCCACAAGCTCACCGCCCAGGCGCGGGGTTTTCGGCGGGTGCTGACGCCAATGCAGCGAGAGGTGAACGTTATCGTTCGCGTCATTCTGTTGGTTGCCATCATCTTCGAACTCCTGCTCCTCGCCGAAACGCCCATCTACCATCTCACGCTGGTGGCGAGCGTCAAGATGTCGGTTGTGATTGCCAAGCTCGTCCCTGCCGGCCTCTTTCTTTCCATCACGCTCGCGTACGCCCTGGGTGCCGTCCGCATCGCGCGCCGCGGTGCGCTCGTCCAACAGGTGAACGCCGTGGAATCTCTCAGCTACGTGGACGTGCTCTGTCTGGATAAGACCGGAACACTGACCGCGAATCGCCTGGAGCTCGACGCTGTGCACCCGGTGAACGGCGTCGAGTCGGATCTCCGTCAGCTCGTCGGCAACTTCGCCGCCAGCTCCTCATCCGGCAATCGGACCACGGCGGCGCTGATCGAGGGACTCGGAGGGACGAAACAGCCCATCGGCGAGGAGATCCCCTTTTCGTCTGAACGTAAGTGGAGCGCTCTCTCGTTTGAGAGCAATTCGGCCAGTGGTAGCTACATTCTCGGTGCTCCAGAGGTGCTGGACGCCGCTGTACCTCTCCCTCCAGAGATGACCAAACGGCAAGAAGAACTGGTCCGGGGCGGTTTGCGCGTCTTGCTCTTTGCGCACGTGCCGGAGGCGCGCCCCTTGCGAGACGCACAGGGAGAGCCACAATTGCCGAACGATCTCATTCCGCTCGGCCTGATCAGTTTGAGCGACGAATTACGCCCCGAGGCGCGCCAGACGCTTGCCCGCTTCGTGGCGGCCGGCGTTGCTCCGAAGATCATCTCAGGGGACAATCCCCAGACGGTGGTGGCGCTGGCAGCGCAAGCTGGCCTGGGTTCTAACATTTCGGCCGTGTCAGGCCGAGATCTGGAAGCCATGGATGAGGCGCAGCGAGCGAACGCAGTGGAGACCGCCACGATATTCGGGCGCATCGCGCCTGAACAAAAGGAGGATCTGGTCCGGCTGCTGAAGCGAAACGGCCATTACGTGGCAATGATCGGGGACGGAGTCAACGATGTGCTGTCCCTCAAAGCAGCGCATCTCGGCATCGCCATGGAGAGCGGGACCCAGGCGACAAGAGCGGTCGCCGACATCATTCTTCTCGGCGACTCGTTCGCAGTGCTTCCCTCGGCGGTCGAGGAGGGACAGCGCATTCGCAACGGGACGCGCGACATCTTGAAGCTATTCCTGACACGTGTCCTGTCCGTCGCACTTCTGCTCATGGGGGTGATGATTCTTGGGGGCTTTCCCTTCGATCCGAAGCACATCTCGATCCTCACGACCTTCACGGTGGGCATCCCATCGATTGCGCTTGCCGCCTGGGCGCAGCCTGGCCCGTTGCCGCGGACAGGCGTCGTCCGCTCCTTGATCCACTTCGTGCTTCCGGCAGCCTTGACGTTGGCGCTGGCGGGCATTGCCGTATACCTTTACATGGCACTAACGACGCACCATACGGCAACCGGCGAGGCGCAGACGGCGCTGACCGTGCTGGCCGTCCCGTGCGGTCTCCTGCTACTGCCCTTCGTCTCGCCGCCGACACCATGGTGGGAGGCCGGCGCTCGTCTGAGCAGCGATTGGCGCCCGGGTGCCCTGGCCGGTGGGCTGTTCCTGGCATTTGCAATCCTCCTCGCCATCGAACCGATTCGCTCCTTCTTCGGACTGGTTCCCCTGGAGCCCATGACCTATCTGATCATTGCTGGCACAGTCGCCGTCTGGGCAGCGATCCTGCGCTTCGCCTGGCGCGTCAGTCTCCTGGACCGCTTTCTGGGCGTCGATCTTGCGCCGCCTGGGCCAGACTGACCAACCATTGGACGCAGGGGCCTGCTCGAACAGGTGCCCCGGATAGGGCGATGCCGCGGAGAGGGCATTCAGGCCCGCCGAAGAACATCGCTGGATTCAGCCACCGCGGCCGAGGCGCACTCGTCAGAGGGTGTAGATCATGAAGTCTGTTCGTCCGCTCGAACGAGCAGAATCGGAGTTTGGGCCGTCTTCAGCACCTTGTCAGCCACGCTTCCGAAGATGACGCGGGAAATACCGGTTCGTCCAATGGACGTCAGGGCGATCAGATTGGCGCCCAGATCGTGAGTGCGACGAACAATCACTGTGGCCGGTTCACCCTCGGGAGCCTCGAAGTCGACCGTGAGCCCGGCCTCCCGCAGTCTGGTGGCTACGCCATTCAAGTACTCAATCGCTTCCTCGTGCAGTGCTTCAATGACAGGAGTGAGATCGTGCTGCCAGCGGTCGGGCACCGGCATTCCGAGCACCGAGATCACCTGGACGAGCGTGATCTTGGAATCGAAGCGCCTGGCGAGCGACCGCACGTAAGGCAAGACGCCTTCGGCTAGTTTCGAGCCATCAAGAGCGACGACGATATGTTGGTAATCTTCCGATTCTGTCTCACCGGTCGTGCGCTCCATCTGCGCCTCCTTCGATGCTCTGGCTACTTCGCTCGATACCATATTCCCACGCGGATTATCGCCTCGCTGGACGTCAAACGCGCGAGGGTCGTCTGCTGCGCCATGGCGAGACGTACGTCTTCGAGTGCTAAGAAGTGGTTAGCTTGCGCCGGCAGGCAACTCGCCGAGCGTCACACTGTATGTTCGGTGCGTCCCATCGTGGGTGACCAGTCTCACCGTGACCGTGTCGCCCGGTTTCTTGCTGGCCAGAATGTCTGAGAGGGCCGCCGTGCTGTCGGTCGGCTTTCCGTCCAGCTCGATGATGATCGATCCTGCCTGGACGCCGGCCCGTTCAGCCGGTCCCTTTGCCACGACCTGAGCGACCAGTACGCCGTGATCGAGCGGCAAACCGTATCGTGCAGCCAGCTCTGAGGTCACGGTCTCGACTGCAACGCCGATTGCCGCACGCCCGCTATGTATGACCTTCCCATGCTGGATGAGCTGCGAAGCAATCCGCTCCACCGTGTTGGACGCAACCGCGAACCCAACGCCGCTGGCTGGGGTTCCGAACGTGGGATCCACGGCCGACAGAGTGGGGATGCCGATGACTTTCCCGGACAGATCAATCAGCGCTCCGCCACTGTTACCGGGATTGATCGCCGCGCTGGTCTGAACCATGTTGAGGATTGGTGGTCGCCCCTGCCCCTCACCCACCGTCCGGTTCATGGCGCTCACGATCCCTTCGGTGACGCTGAAGTTAATGCCGAGCGGATTGCCGATCGCAAGCACCGACTGGCCGACCTTCAGGTTGGAAGAATTGCCGAAGGCAGCGGCCGGCAGATCCCTGGAATCGACTCTGATAACGGCCAGGTCGTCGAGGGGATCGCTCCCGACCAATCTTGCCCCGGCGGAGTGCCCGTTGGCAAAGGTAACGTCGAAGTGATTGCCGCCGGCCACCACGTGATTGTTGGTAACGATGTACCCATCCCTGCTCATGATGACTCCCGAGCCGAGCCCCCTTCCCGGATTGTCGATACGGACGACCGACGGGCTCACCGTCGCGGCGGCACGCTCTCGAAGCCGATCGATACCGGCGACGACAACAGGGGCGGTTACCGCGCCCCCTGCCGCGGCAGTTGAGCCTGAAGTTGGGGAGGCGGTCGGTCCACTCGCTGTACTTCCCGGCAGGCTGCATGCGGAAAGTCCCAGACATAGGACCACAACGGGTAGCAAAGCCGATGAACGGAAGCCAACTCGCGCCATAGGCACCATGTCCACTGCCCCTTTCAGTACCGAGTCCAGGCACCGATGCCCTCGTACTTTCGGAGCTCGTCTGCAGCTTCTCCCGAGACCATCTCGACGTGCGCCGCCTGCTCCAGAGCACGGTCCACGACCAGCTCGCGTAGGTCTGCTACCGGTTCCAGCGATGCACCGCACCCCGGGCACTCGCCAGTTCCCGCCACGATCCGGCCGCAGTTCGGGCACTCGTCCGCGCTGCCCGCGAAGTCGCTCACCAAGAAAAGCCGGTGGACGCGCTCGTCATGCAGCGCGTCCAGCGTGTCCTCTAGTCCGATCGCGGCGCGGGGCGTGGTGCGCGCGGCGATCAATTCATCAACCATCTCGCGCTCGACTTGACGCTCGATTGCTTCCGCCGCCCTGCGTGCTGTCTCGAGCACCTCGGCGTCCGTGGCATCCAGCCCGATCGAGAGCATATCCGCATAACGGGACCGGAGCGGGCGGGGCAGCTCATCGCGGAGCATGGTATCGACGTCGACCGGGCCGCCCAGAAGAAGACGGTCAAACGGTCGTGCACGTAGCAGGTCCATCGTTGCATGGATCGTCTGGCGCAAATGACGGCGCACGTTCTCCTGATAATGTTGGGCGAAATTGCCGGCAATGCCGGAAACGGTTCTCTTCCCGGGATCATCGCTCTCCACGACCTGTTGCTCCTCGATCGCTCCCAGGTAGATCGTGAAGAGTCGCGCCTGGCGCCGATCCGTGAGCACGACGGCGATACGCTCGTACTCGTCGAGTATCTCCTCTAACGGCGCCAGAATAGGCTGGGTGTCCCACACAATCAACGTCACCGGCTGCTCGGGCAGCGGTACGGCATACAGGTGCCCGCGCTCCTGGCCAGCAAACACCGCCAGGCCGGGGTGCCGAGGCACAGCCATCTGGTCAAGATACTCCTCGACACGTCCCACCGCAGCCTCGAACGCCTGCCGTTCGTCCCGGCTGGCCTCTTCCAGTCTCTGTCTGATGGCTTTGCACTCCTCGCGGAAGCGCACCAAATACTTTCGTCCCGCTACGGAGGTGGGTGGCGTCGGTAGATACGCGGAGAGCAGACCGCGGCCCGGGAGCTGACTCTCTCGCAGCTCGCCAAGGACGGCCGGAATCTCCCAGACGTCGGTGTGTACGGTCGGCGCGAATCGGGTTCCCTCATACACGGTTCATCATCTCCTTCGATCAAGGCCCTTTGGAAGTGAAATCTACTCTCCAATCCGAGCATATTCGGTTGCGATGAGGTCACGGGCGGTATGCGCCAGGCAGGCTGTACAGTCAGGTGCCGATTACGAAAGCACCCTGGCCGAACTGTCCCAGTACGGGGCGAACCTGGTCCTGGCCACCCAGAGCCTGGCCAGGCTGGAAACCGTTGACGGAGAGCAGAGCCGTTGTCTTCGCTCCATGGTATTCGCCAATCTGGACGGTCTCTTCGCTTTTCATACAAGCGCCGAAGATGCTCGCCATCTCGTGCTCGAGCTGGGTCGGGAGACCGACGAACAGGATCTGGTGGCGCGGGGCGAACATCAATGCTACGTCAAGCTCTCGGCCGCCGGTGAACGGATACCGACCTTCTCCATCCGCCTGGACCTGCTCCCGCGGGGAAATGCGGCGCTGGTACGGGAGCTCGCGGATCTGTCGCGACGACGACACGGGCGGGATCGCCTTGCTGTCCAGCGCGACCTGCATTTGGCGATCGCTCGTATCGACACAAGCCAGGGGGGCGTTGCGCGATGAAGGAAAGGGCCACGCAGGCAGGTACAAGGATAAATTGCCAGAGGACAAGGCAACGGCGCCGCCCGGTCCGCAGTACGCGCGCAATCAGCACTGGAACCGCCGACATTTGACCGACGCGCAGCAACCGTCCCTTGCATACGATCGCTCCACTACCCCGATAGATTACGAGCGCGATCCACCGCTCGAGCGGGGACTCAAGGGCAGATGGTCCGCCTATCTCCTTGACGACACGATCCAGGTTCTCGAGCTGGACGCCGCGGCCCGATTGGCGTGGGCGAAGACGCCACGTCCAACGGACTGCTTGTTACAGCAGATCCGGAGTGAGAACGGTGAAGCCGTACTGCGCAAAGTGGCGGTCGCGCTAGCGGTGGCGACAATGCTCACGCTTCGCCCGCAACAGGACCTCGTGTTTGTCCTCGGAGCCGGGCTCGAGAGCAGGTGAACCTCCGATACCGATGAGGCGGAACAGCGGATCATCCTCGGTGACGGGTCCGCTGCGCCGCTTCCTCGATCTCTTTGGCGGCTCCAAGACTGCGACATCTTCATTGGCGATCTGGAGCACAAATGAGGCTCCTCGGTTTCGCACTTGCTCCACCAGGTCGCGAAGATCCGGCTCGTGGGAAATGTCGATATGGACACGCTCCTGTGCCATCGGCTGCGCCTCCAGGTTACGGGGATCGGATCCGGCAATCAGCCTACAATCTCCCGATCAGCCGCTCGTACTCGGTGTGAGGTCCGATCCAGAACCAGGTAACGGCGTCTCCCTCCAGCAAGCACAGAGCACGATAATAGACGCCAATCCGCGCGGAGTAGACCGGAGAGTGCGTCCCCCTCACGCGCTTGAAGTTCAGACTCGGATGCTGCGGATCTTGCTCGAACAGCGTATGTGCCTTGCGGGCCCTCTCCTGCACGCCCCCCGGGAGAGAATGAAAAAGGTCCCAGAACTCATGCGTCGTGTTGGATCTCAGGAGGGAAACTCTTTGGTTTGACCTGCGCGCCGCTGGCTGCGGACACGCTCAGCCATCTCATCGAGCACCCGAATAGAACCAGGACTCTCGAGCATCTCATCCCACATCCGATCCAGTTCAGTCTGAAGCATATTCGCTATCCTGTCCTGCTCCTCTTCGGGCAGGTCCTCTATCTCAGAGACCACCCGGCGCAGTGCCTCAGTCATGTTCTGCCTCCCGATTTGTCCCAGCTTAGTAAACCACTAGCCCATCCGTTCTCCCCTATCTGCCGGGCTGGCATCCGTCCTGACGGACAGAGGCCCAGCGGGATCAGGGAACAGCGACGGCATGTACGAGCCTGCCCTCCCGCTACACAGTGGTTGACAGGGCTTGACGGCCACAGACCGCGCCCACTCCGACCTGAGATGGGCTTGTCTTCGCCATACCGCACCGTCCCAACAGTATCGTGGTGAAGGCGCCGGGGCTCGAACCCGGGACACACGGATGGAATACACGCCGGAAATACGCGCTACAGTTGCTGGCGAATAAAGCGGACGATGGCGTCCGCACTGTCAACTGCCTGTTGCGCTTCAGCAGACGGAGGCGAGAGCGGACCGCCCGGATAGCGGAAGAGCGTCGCGTACGGACTCAGAGTCTGAGCCAAGGGCAGGAAGCGAGCAAAGCCGCCTTGGATAGCTTCTCATTTGGCCTGGAGAAGTACCAGATCGTGGGTGTATGGAAATGGAATCGAATTCGCCGTCAAGAAGGCCTTCAGTGACCTCTCCATAGCCTGCTGTGCGTGATATGCACTCATCTCTGGCAGGGGAACAGCCGCACGCAATTCGTTCCGGGCTGCCTGAAGGTCGCGCTCTGCTCGAGCAAGCCACTCCTGGGCCTCGCGCAATGCGCCCGAGCTAGGCAGTTCCGGCGGCATACAACAGTTTGCCCTCCTTCAGTACCGTGGCGGGTAGAGACGTCACGACGCCCGAGCGCCACTCAAACTCCTCATGGCTCATGAAGACGATATCCAGCGGAAGGAGGTGATGGCCGACGACGCGGTATGCCTCCTGGGCAAGGCGGTGGGGATACTCGCCTGCGTCCGGGACCACCAGTAAGATGTCGACGTCGCTATGGCGAGAGGGCGTGCCGCGCGCGAGAGCCGAAGACGTAAATTCTCTCGGGCTGAAAGGCGCGAAGCAATGTACCAACGATACGTGCCATGTCGGCCAACTCTGCGGGGCAGAGGCGGGGGAGTAGGCTGCATACCCGATCCTCCAGATCCCGCAGTGATACCGAGGTCTGATCGGTGACTAGTGCCATTGGATCCTTCACAGTCCATTGTCGCCGATTTTCGATGTCCCGCCACTGGTCGCTCTGTCCATCCCGTCCGCCTTTCCCGTCCTGTCGCCGTTTCCGGACGCTCGGCTCCGGGACAACCCTTCCGCTGACGTACACGACTTCCGCCTATCACGCCGGCTCTGCTGTCCGACGGATACCCAGTAGTCACCGCCTACCTGATCACCGCGCGCTCCGCCACTCCGGCACGGACTCCGGGATGCGTCTCCACGATCCCATCGCCCCCGGCCACTGATCCCAGAAGGGAGTAGCCCCGAATGATCACGCAGCAGCATTCTCTGGCCGCGACCCGCTCTCGCTCATCAGCAGTCAGTGCCGCAGTACCGTGACGCTTCTCGCCTCTGCCGCCTGTGCGAGACGCGCGTCAAACGTTGCAATACGTCCGGCGGTATCCTCCGCGGCCAGCACCACACAGCAGTCGGGCATCTTCAGTCCGGTAGTCGCCCGCAACTGAGCCAGGCGAACCGCGGTGTCGACAGGAAACGGCAGTTCCTGGATTTCGAGGTCAGCAAGTGCATTGCAAACCACCTGGAGACGACCATCTCGGCAAGGTACGACCAGTACCTCCGCCAGCGTGAGCGAGCTTGCGCCAAAATCTTCGTCTATCACCCGGGCAAGCAGCGCTTCCGCGGCACCATGGTGGTTGTCGTGCTCGTCGAGGTAGGCGATGAGGACGCTTGCGTCAAGGACGATCACGCGGGCCATTCATCGCGGAGGTGGTTGAGATAATCAGGACCATAGGCGCCGGTGAGTACCCCGCTGTGTTTGCGGAGGGCGTCGAGCTTGCGTCGGCGCCTTTCTTTGCCAGCCTCCCGGGCAGCGCGCTGACCCTCCAGGGCCAGGCGCACGATCAATTGCGCTCGGCTCAACTCTGGCCAGCGAAGCGCAGCATCATCAAGCGCGGCAGCAAGTTCGTCGGTCTCCGTCACGAAGTGCCGGGGGCGAGTAGTAGTCACAGGGTTAGTGTAGCACCACTGTCGTAGGTGATACACCATCCTCTCAGCGTCGCGCGATCGACTACTTCAGCAGTTGCGTAGCAGGTGATGACGCTACGCGGCCCTGACCCAGCAAATTCATCGCCCGCCATCAGTGCTTCCAGCGGCGGCACGCCGAAAACTGTTGGTGAGGGCGCCGGGGCTCGAACCCGGGACACACGGATTAAAAGTCCGTTGCTCTGCCAGCTGAGCTACGCCCCCGCGACGCTCCAGTATAGGAGCGGCCCCGGCACGCAAATTGGATGCTGAAGTAGCCGGTATCGCAAAAATTGACGTGCATGCCGGTTCTATCTCTGCAATAATGATTCGCCCAACGGACGCGGAAGCCGTCCGTCAAGATTTGCGTGCTGGGGTTCTGTATGCGTAATGCGCCGCCGCTCACAGGCACTGGTTCCATCCAAACTGAGCAGCATTCCACTTTAGAAGTAGTCCCAGACGAGGCAGTCCCTGAGGAGCGAATGGCAACGGTGTGGGTTTCCCGCATCACGTTCGTCGTCGGTGCTGCCTTTCTCATTCTCGCCCTCCTCGCCTGGCTCTTCCGCCACGGCCACAACCGCCTCGTTCTTGCCCTGCTGATCGTGGCTCTCGTCGCCTCGATCCTCCATTCCTACACCTTCGAGAACGGCGGGCAGGTTTAAGAGCTACCAGCTAACAGCTACGATTCCAGCTTCAATACGGCCATGAAGGCTTCGGGCGGGATATCGACACCACCAACACTCTTCATGCGTGCTTTGCCCGCTTTCTGCTTCTCGAGCAGCTTGCGCTTGCGGGTGACGTCGCCGCCGTAGCACTTGGCCAGGACGTTCTTACGCATGGCGCGGATTGTCTCGCGCGCCACGACCTTGTTGCCGATCGCCGCCTGGATAGGCACCTCAAAGAGCTGCCGGGGGATAACCTCGCGCAGCCTGGAGACCAGATCCCGGCCCATCCCCTGTGCCTTGTCCTTGTGCACGATGATAGAGAGGGCATCGACCGGTGTCCCCGCCACCAGCAGATCCACTTTCACCACCTGCCCCGGCCGGTTGCCGACGAAGCTGTAGTCGAGGGAGCCATAGCCCTGGGTGCGTGACTTCAGCTCGTCATAGAAGTCGACGATCAGCTCGGAGAGCGGCATGTCGTACTTCAGCATCACCCGCTGCTCCGAGACGTAGTCCATCTCGACCAGCGAGCCGCGCCGCGCCTGCACCAACTCCATAATGGGACCGACATACTGCGGCGGCACAAACAGCGTGGCCGAAACCCACGGCTCTTCGATCTCCGCTATCTCAGTCGTCGGTGGGAGCTGCGATGGGCTGTCCACTTTCAGCACCTCACCGTCTGTCTTGCGCACCACGTACTCCACGCTGGGCGCCGTGGTCAGCAGATCCAGGGTGTACTCCCGCTCCAGCCGCTCGCGAACGATTTCCATGTGCAGTAGCCCCAGGAAGCCCACCCGAAAGCCGAAGCCGAGCGCCGCCGAGCTTTCCGGCTCGTACACCAGGCTGGCGTCGTTGAGCTTGAGCCGGTCGAGGGCGTCCCGCATCTCCGGGTAATCCTCGCCGTTCATCGGATACAGGCCGGCAAACACCATGGGATTGGCCGGGCGATATCCCGCCAGTGCCGCCGGAGCCGGATCCACCGCTGAAGTGAGCGTATCTCCCACCTGCGACTCGCGCACCGATTTCAAGCCGGTAGCCACATACCCGACCTCGCCGGCCTCGAGACGGTTGACCGGCGTCATCCCGGGGCGAAAGATGCCTACCTCCAGCGCCTCGAACTCCTTGCCCGTGGACATGAGCTTGAGCGGCTTGTCCGCTTCCGCCACGCCGTCAACGATCCGGACATAGGCGATCACGCCCTTATACGGGTCGTAATGGGAGTCGAAGATGAGAGCGCGCAGGGGCGCCTCCGGATCTCCTCCGGGCGGCGGGACTCGCTCCACCACCGCCTCCAGAATCTCCTCGATCCCGATTCCCTCCTTGGCGCTGGCGGGGATTGCGTCCTGAGCATCCAGACCGATGACCTCCTCGATCTCGCGCCGCACCTCGTCGGGATCGGCAGCGGGCAGATCGATCTTGTTGATCACGGGGATGAGCACCAGATCGTGCTCCAGCGCCAGGTATACATTGGCGAGCGTCTGGGCCTCAACACCCTGGGCGGCGTCGACTACCAGGAGAGCTCCCTCACACGCGGCCAGGGACCGCGAGACTTCATAGGTAAAGTCCACGTGCCCGGGTGTGTCGATGAGGTTGAGCTCGTACTCCTGGCCGTCTCTGGCGCGGTACTGCATGCGAACCGCCTGCAGCTTGATGGTGATGCCGCGCTCGCGCTCCAGGTCCATCTGGTCGAGGACCTGCTCCGTCATCTGCCGCTTCTGCAGCGTGCCGGTGTCCTCGAGCAGGCGGTCCGCCAGGGTGGACTTGCCGTGGTCGATGTGGGCAATGATGCAGAAATTCCGAATGTTGGCGCGGTTCATGGGCGCGGTGAGGGTTCCTCTTCTGGTTGCGGCACAAAAAAAGTCGGCTGAGCGTGCTGCGCTCAGCCGGACTCCTTCTATTCTACCGTTTCGCCGAGGTTCCCGACCCGGATGGCGGCAGGACCTGCTGGCCGGCAAGCGCGTTGGTGTCCGCCGCTCGCTGCGTCTGGACCGCATTGGACGCGGCCGTCATCCAGGTATATGGAGCCGTCATGGCGTCGGCCAGCGGCACCCCATCGACATGCGTGGGGTGTGCCGTGAAGAGCGCCGCGACGGTGACGGGAATATCGACCAGGCGAGCCGGGTAGGTGGACGTCGCGCCCTGCTTGATGCCTGGGCCGGCCATGAAGAGGCCAATGTGCTGAGCTCCCCAGGTGGCGCCCTCGTGGTCGCCCTTGCGGCCGACCTTGACGAATGTGGGTGTCATGGTAATCGTGTTCTCGTCGTACAGCAGCACGATGTCGGGTGATGAGGCATTGTTGTAGGTGGCCAGCAGGTCCGAGTACGCCTGCTGCAGTCCGGCATCCGCCGCCAGCGCCGATGGAGATGAGGCCAGTACGTATTGCCCGTGCGCGTCCTTCATATAAACTGCTCGAACGTGCGGGATATTGGCGCCGGCCAGTGCTCGTGCCACTGCCGGTGTTTTGTCCGTGTTTGTCAGCCAGATGGGGCAGTAATCGCCGTGGCCGACGGAGAGGTACTTCCCACCCGCGCTCTTAATCACGGTCTCGATTCGGCCGATGTCGATCGTCTGCGTGGCCGGCACCATGCCGTGGTCGGAGGTGATGATGAAGTCGGTTTTGGAGAGGATCCCGAGTTTCTCATAGTCCGACTCCAGCTGACCGATGTCTTTGTCCAATGCCTGCATGATGGGACTGATGTAGCGGGGATCGGTGCCGTAGGTGTGGCCGGCATTGTCGATCTCCGGATAGTTGATCATAAGTAGGCGCGGGCGGTAGCGTCTGACCATTTGTCCGGCCAGATTCGTGGCCCAGTGGTCCTCGACGCCCGCGGCCCTTGGATACGACTTGAGTGCCAGGGACTTGAGTCTCAGAATGGACGCATCCGGCGCCTGGCCCGGCGTCGTCGCGGGAGCAAATTGCCCTTTCGCGTTGTACATGCCGAAGGCAGTGAAGTCTGCCCCGGTTCCCATCGCCGTTGCCGCGTAGACTTTGTGACCGCTCATCGTGATCACCTTTCCCTGTGGGAAGCGGCGGTGAACGATGCCGGCCAGCGTCGGCACGTTTTGTTGCCGGATCAGCGTCTCGATGTAGCCCGTTCGATCCAGCGAGGCGCTCAAGAGGTCGGGCGTCATCTTGTTCTGACCGGGGACCCGCCAGTTGTCGCCGAGAATGCCGTGCCGGTAGGGATACACACCGGTCCCCAGCGTGGCGTGTGAGCTTTCCGTGATGCTGGGAAGCTGTCCCACGGTCGCCTGGGTGAACGTGGTCCCCCGCTTGACCAGGGCCGCGAGGTTGGGCATGTGCGCCAGGTCCCACTCATCGTACCGGGCGCCGTCGGAGATGAGTACCACCACATACCGGTTCGGCGGGATGGATTGCTTCTTTCCGGGCGTCTTTGCCGGTAGCGCCGTCTTCCGGGGCAACGCAGTCGCCCGGGGGGTCGGCGTCGTCAGCGTGTCACTCAACGCATTGCTCTGGGCGGACACCAGGCCGGCTACCAGAACGCCTACGGTTGCGATCACCGCGGTGATCACCAGCAGCCCCCGCGTCCTCATGCCCATATCAGATCAATGCTAACGAACATTCCTGAGGGAAGGCTGGTCGTTATCTTACAAAACAATAAATGAGCTTCTTTAATCGGCTCTGCACGCTAGCCCGGCGCGACTGTGGCAGAATCAAGGGTAGCTAGTGAATGCAGGCGAGACGCGCCGGCAGAAAGGATGCAGCAGCATGGGGGACAACCAGAACTGGTACCGACAGCTCCTTGCGCTCTTGCTCCTCTCCGCGTCAAAAGCGGCGGTGGAGTATGTCACCAATCCAGGCAGCAGAGAGGATGCCGCCAAACAGCTCCGCGAGGCGTTTCAGCAGATCGACTACGACGCGGCGGCCAGGGCGCTGACTCACGCCATCGACGACGCGGCGGCTACCAGCAAGGACAAGCTGGATACCGCGATCGATACCCTGAGGGACCGCGGAGTGGACGCCGTCAGCGAGGCGAAGGATCGCGCCGAGAAGCAGGCGGGCAAGAAGGGTGGAGGCAAAGGCAAACTGCTCTTCGGCCTCATCATTGGCGCCGTCATCGCCTACTTCCTGTTCGACGAGCAGCGGCGGGACGGCATCCTCGACAAGCTGACCGGGGCCAGCGGACCCATCGAGCAGAACATGTCGGGCATGTCCCAGCAGGTCGGCAGTGCGGCCCAGCAGACGGCGAACGAGGCGGCCGGCACGGCATCGTCCACCTCACAGGACGTCACGCAGCAGGCCGAGCAGGTGGCCCAGGAGGCCGATCGGAAGTCCGAAAAGTAAGACCGTTCAGCGCGTGAGGGGACGTCGAAGGACGTCCCCTTTCGCATTTCTCAGCCGCGGGACCGCAAGGCGCGGTCGATGTCTCTCTGCGCCTCGCGTTCGGCGATGGATGCACGCTTGTCGTACTGCTTCTTGCCGCGGGCCAGACCGAGTTCAACCTTGGCTCGCCCGCGCTTCAGATAGAGCTGAAGCGGGATGATGGTGTAGCCGCGCTGCCGCGCGCGTCCAATCAAGGATGCAATCTGGTCGCGGTGAAGCAGGAGCTTGCGGTCCCGCAGGGGCTCGTGGTTGTAGCGATTCCCCTGTTCGTAGGGAGCGATATGAACGTTGGTGAGCCACGCCTCTCCATTGGCGATTCGCACGTAGCCCTCGCGAAGGTTGACGCGCCCTTCGCGGATCGATTTGATCTCGGTCCCCATCAGGACCAACCCGGCTTCGAGCGTATCGTCGATGAAGTAGTCATGATAGGCGCGGCGGTTGTTCGCCACCACCTTCACGCCTTCAGCAGTTGCGGCGGCCACGGCTATTCGAGAAAGAAGGAGATATCGCGATACTTCCGGTACCGCTGCTCCAACAAACGCTCGACGGACAGCTCGAGCAGGACGTCGAGCGCGCGGTTAGCGGCATCTCCTACCGCTTTGGCCACCGCCGGGTAGTCTCGATGCGCCCCGCCCTCGGGCTCCGGAATGATCTCATCCACCAGCCCGAATGACCGCAGGTCCTGCGCGGTTATTCGCATGTTCTCCGCCGCTTCCGGTGCCTTAGCCGAGTCCCGCCACAAAATAGCCGCGGCGGCTTCCGGCGAAGCGACGGTAAAGACCGAGTGTTCCAGCATGAGAATGCGGTCGGCAGCGGCAATGGCAAGGGCCCCTCCGCTTCCGCCCTCTCCGATGACGACAGTGACGGTGGGGACGTGCAGAGAGAGCATGGTGGCGATGCAGGAGGCGATCGCCTCCGCCTGCCCGCGCTCCTCGTCGGTCAGGCCCGCATTGGCTCCCGGCGTGTCGACCATGGTGATGACCGGCATGCCGAATCGCTCAGCCTGCCGCATGAGGCGTTCGGCCTTGCGATAGCCCTCCGGGTGGGCCATTCCGAAGTTCCGCTGGATGTTCTCGCGGGTATCCCGGCCCTTCTGCTGGCCGATGACCATCACCGACCGTCCGTTAAGTGTCGCCGGCCCGCCCACGATGGCACGGTCGTCGGAGTACCGGCGGTCGCCGCGCAGCTCCACGAAATCGCTGAAGGCCCACTGCAGATAATCGAGCGCATAGGGCCGCTCCCGATGCCTCGCCACCTGCACCTTCTGCCAGGGGGTGAGATTGCGGTAGATCTCGGTCAGCCGCGCTTCCAGGGCCCCGTCGAGCTGCTCGCCGCCGATACCGTCCCGATGCGCTCGCTTGCGGATCGCCTCCAGCTCAGCGCTCTCAAAGTCAAGCAAGCTGACCAACGAGGTGTCGCTCCCTGGACGGGTTCGCCGCCATATAGATCTTGAGCAGACGAGCCAGAACGCTCGGAATCTCCGCTCGCGACGTCACCATGTCCACCATGCCGTGCTGCAGAAGAAACTCGGCGGTCGCGGCGTCCTGCGGCAGCTTCTGACGCATGGTCTGCTCGATCACTCTTCGGCCGGCGAACCCGATGTAGGCGCCGGGCTCGGCGATGTTGACGTCACCCATCATGGCGTAGCTGGCCGTAGTCCCGCCCAGGCAGGGATCAACCATGATCGAGATATAGGGAAGGCTCTCCTCGCGCAGGCGATCCAGCGCCGCCAGCGTCTTGGCCATCTGCATGAGACTGATGATGCCCTCCTGCATGCGCATGCCGCCCCCGCCGGACACCAGCACCAGCGGCAGCCGCCGTTCCACGGCCAGCTCCACGGCGCGAGCCAGCTTCTCGCCGGTCGCCGCGCCCACCGTGCCGCCACAGAACTTAAACTCGATGACCCCGATGACCACGTCCTGGCCCTCGATCCGCCCGGTGCCGTAGAGAAACGCCTCGTTGGCGTCCGCCTGCTCGGTGTACTTGGTCAGCTTGTCGGCATAGCTTTCACCTGAGCTTCGGAATCCGATCGGGTCCGCGGAGCGCATGCCCGCGTCATGCTCCGAAAACGAGCCTTCGTCAAGGGTTATCGCCAGCCGCTCACGCGCACTGACCGACGCGTGATACTTGCACTTCGAGCACACATACAGCGCCTGCTCGTGCTCCTTGGAATAGAGGAGCTCCTGGCAGCGCGGACAGCGAATCCAGAGATTATCCGGAAGCGCTTCGAAGTCCTGCGGCGCCTGCGCATAGCGCGGGTGACGCTTAAAAATCTCTTTCATCGTGTCTCATACTACCCGTGATACGGGTCGATGGATAAGATCGCGGAACGGCGTTTCTCAGGATACTCGCTGCCAGCCCTGGGGGGTTGCCCGATCGACCACCGCACCGCGCCGTACCGACAAAAGTCCCCGTTGCTGGCCGTTGTAGATGGCTCGCACATGGGACCCGTTCATGGTCAGGATATAGACGGAGCGTCCCTTCCAGACCCGCGAGGCATGCGCGCGAAGGATACCCTGGAAAGCCTGATGTCCGTTCACAGTCACGCGGACCCAGACCGGCACCAGTGCCTGGAGCGTGACGTGCGCCAGTCGCACGTGAGGGTGTGGCTTGGGCGTGGGCGAGATAGTCCCGCCCAGCGTGGAGGTGCTGACGTTGAGCGGGGTAGAGGAGTGCGCAGAGACGTCGTTGTACTGCTTGATGGCGTAGGCGGCAGCGAGCAACAACACGATCGCGGCCAGGCCCCACAGGAACCGCGTCCGGTTTTCACGCTGGTGGCCGCTGGCGAGCACCCGGGTAGCCGGCCGAACAGTCGGATGGGTGATCGGGCGGTATGCGTTGTACTCCTGGACGACGTCATCCGGATGGAGGCCGAGGTAGGCGGCATAGTTTCGCAGGAAGCCGGTGATGTATGCCGGTCCCGGGAGGGCGCCGTACTCGCCGTCTTCCAGGGCGGCCAGGAACGGGGTTTTGATCCGCGTCGCGGCGGCCGCTTGCTCCAGCGTGGCGTGCTTCTTGTGCCGCGCATCGCGCAGCAGATCCCCGAGTTCGCTCACATGGGCCCCTTGCGGTAGGTGGGATTTTCAGGAGTCCACGGGCTGCGCGAGGGGAGATCGCGTCCGCATGACCCGTCAAAAGCTTAGTAAGCGCATGTCAAAAAGTCAAGCACGCTCGGGCGCTACCAGTACAATAGAGGCCAGGTGGCCCAGCTCCGGCCGAGGCCGCTTCGCGACTAGAAGGAGAGGCATGGACGTCCGACTGGCCCGTCCCACGGATGCGGCCGTCGTGCTGGCACTGGCACTTGACGATCGAGCACACCTCGTCCGAGCCCCCGAGTCCGTTGGACTCCGGACGTCCCTCGGAGCGCTGGCACGGTCTGTTCTCCCTCTCGCATTCAAGGATCGCATGTGGATAGCGTCGGACGGCGCCGACGTAGCAATTCTGGAGGCGCGGCCGCGGCAGTATGTGATCGGCTGGGATGTTATCCGGCTGGCCGGCCGTGGGGACCGTGAGGCAGTCGCCGGCGCTGTGCTGGAGGAAGCCATGCAGCATCTGCACCGGCGCGGCATTCCCCGCCTGTTCGCCCGCAGCGACCAGGATGCCCAGGAGGACCTGATGGCACTTGGCTTTCGCCCACTGGGCCACGAGCATATCCTGATCGGCTCGCGAGGCGGGACCGACGAAACCGTCGATCTGCCCGTGGGCAGCAGGTACCGGATGCCTCAGGATGCCTGGGCACTCCACCAGCTGGAGAACGCCATCACGCCACCCCTTATACGTCAGCTGGAGGGACCGACCAGCGGGCAATGGGCGGCTCCGGAGAAAGGCATGTCGGAGATTGTCGTGGAGCGCGACGGAATCGCGGTGGCCTGGATCGGATGGGGCGGCCGCGCTGCTTCCGGCGCCCGGCGTCTCGGCCTGCTGATCCACTCCGATCACCGCAATCTGGCCCCGGCGTTGCTCCATTACGTGCTTTCACAGACGGATTCCTCCACCACCTTCCAGGCCCGCGTCCGCGATTACCAGTCGGAGCTACTCTCTGCCTTCGAGGAAACCGGATTCCGGATCGTGGGGGAAGAGGTGCTCATGATCCGGCACGGCGGAGTTGTCCCGGTCCGCGAACGCCCGCGCATGCGGGTGGCTCCGGCTCCGAGTATTCAGGCATTCCCCTTCGCCTCCCCTATTTCACAGGCCCGTCCGGTGACGGCCGGGCCGGAGAAGGACCACAACCCGTGACAGCATTGCGACAGGAGTCCGTGGACGACACCGAGGCGCTGCTTTCGGTCTTGCCGCCACACATCTTTCAAGGCCTCCGGCGATCGGAGCGAATCGGTGAGGTCCTGGAAATCGTGATGGATCTGGGCCGCGAGCCCGAGGCCCGTTTCTCCGGCTCGGACCTGATCCTGAGCTCGCGTCCCGTCTCCTTCGAGGACATCGAGTACGTGATCACGCGCATCGGCGCCTTTGGGGAGGACAATCGAGCCGGTATCGAGCGAACGCTGCACCGTATCTCTGCCATTCGCAATCGCGCCGGATTGATCGTGGGCCTGACACTCCGCTTCGGGCGCGCCATATACGGAACCATCGCCATCATTCAGGACATCGTGGAGTCGGGCAAGAGCATTCTGCTTCTGGGGCGTCCCGGAGTGGGCAAAACGACCATGCTGCGCGAAGTGGCGCGGGTGCTGGCGGATGACTTCAGAAAACGCGTGGTCATCGTCGACACCTCCAACGAGATCGGCGGTGACGGCGACATTCCCCATCCCGCCATCGGCCGCTCGCGCCGGATGCAGGTGGCGAGCCCGGCTCGCCAGCACGCGGTCATGATCGAGGCGGTCGAGAACCACATGCCGCAGGTGATCGTCATCGACGAAATCGGCACCGAGCTCGAAGCAGCGGCCGCCCGCACCATTGCCGAGCGCGGCGTCCAGCTGGTCGGCACTGCCCACGGGAACGAGCTGGAAAACCTGATGCAGAACCCCACCCTCAGCGATCTGATCGGTGGTATCCAGGCCGTCACCCTGGGGGACGAGGAGGCACGCCGCCGCGGCACGCAAAAGACGGTGCTGGAGCGCAAAGCGCCGCCCACATTCGACGTCGTGGTCGAGATTCAGTCCTGGAACCACGTCGTCGTCCACCCGGATGTTGCCGATACCGTGGACAGCCTTTTGCGCGGGTACCCGGTGGAAGGCGAAGTCCGCGAGCGCGACGAATCGAGCGGCGAGGTGCGGGTGGAAGCCCAGGTACCGCCACCTACTCGAACTCCGGGACACCGGGACCAGCGAGAGATGCGCGATGGAGAGCCTCCTTCAGGCCGTCCTCCGCGCTCGGCTCCGCCCACCCGCGGAGCAGGTGAAGCGCTCCAGACGCTTCGCATCTTCCCCTTCGGCATCGGCCGCAACCGGCTGGAGCAGGCTTCCCGGGAGCTCCGTGTCCCGGTGGCCATTACCAACTCGTTGCAAGACGCGGATATGGTCCTCACTCTGAAGAACTACTATCGGCGCAAACCGGAGCAGCTCCGCGAGGCGGAAGCGCAGAACATCCCCGTCTATGTGCTGAAGAGCAACACGGTGGGGCAGATGCAGAGCGCGCTCGCCAGCGTCTTCAACCTGGGCAGCAGCGAGCGAGACACCACCACCGAGGCGCTGGAAGAGGCAGAAAGCGCCATCGCCGAAGTGCTGGAGCGGTCGCGCACCATCGAGCTGGCACCTCAGAACTCGCACATCCGGCGGCTCCAGCACCAATTGGCCGAGCGCTATAACGTGGGATCCCGGAGCCGCGGCAAGGAACCCAACCGGCGCGTGAAATTCTTCCCCAGGGAGTACGAAGAGTACCTCTGACATGAGCCTCTTCATTTCCATCGAGGGCCCTGACGGCAGTGGCAAGTCGACGCAGGCACGCCTGCTGGCCGACACCCTCCGGGCGCAGGGCTTTCCGGTCCTGACCACGCGGGAGCCGGGCGGAACACCGGTGGGCGAGGCGGTGCGAGAGATCGTCCTCCATCCCAGGGAAATGCCCGCGACCCCGACCACGATTGCGCTGCTGTACGCCACCTCCCGAAGTGAGCTGGTGCAGACCGTGATCCGGCCTGCCTTGCGGCAGGGCACCAGCGTGGTCGCGGACCGCTACGCCGATTCCACCATCGCCTATCAGTCGTTCGGCCTGGGTGTGCCGCTGGACGTCACGCGCTGCCTGGCCGAGATCGCTACGGACGGCCTGACACCGGATGTGACCGTCTACGTCGATATCCTGCCGGAACGGGGGTTGGAGCGGCTGGCGGGCCGCCGCGGCGAGAACTGGCTTGACCGCGAGTCCGCCGCCTTTCACACGCGAGTGCGCGACGGATATTTGCAGATGATGGAAGAAGACCCAGCCCGGTGGGTGCGGGTGGACGGCGACGCGCCGCCGGAAGCGGTCCACGGTGCTATTCTGCGTGCATTGGAGCCGATTCTAAAGTCCGAGAGGAACGCCGTATGAAGATGGTCATCGCCATCGTCCATGTCGACGACGCCGGCGGGTTAACCAAGGCGCTTTCCCAGGCAGGTTTCGGAGTAACGCAAGCGAAGAGCGCCGGTGGCTTTCTGCGGCGGCAGAACTCGATGATTTTCGCCGGAGTGCCCGAGCGCGACGTGGAGCGGGTGATCGGGATCGTCCGCGACAAGTGCCAGAGCAGGACGGAGCAGGTCAGCCCTCTGCCACCGGTGGTTGAGCCCGGCGAGGTGTACATGCCGTACCCCATGGAAGTAGAGGTCGGTGGCGCCACCATTTTCGTGCTGGACGTGGAGCGTTTCGAGAAGTGCTGAGCGGCGTGCAGCTGCGCGTCGTCCCGCTGGAGTCCATCCTTCCCCACGAGATTGCCGATCCGGGCCGCGAGGAGCGAATTGAGCGGCGCATCGCTGTGGACGGGCTGCTGCGCGATCCACTGCTGGTCGGCAGCGTCGCCGGAGTCGACGACTATATCCTTCTGGACGGCACCAATCGCC
>JAICWV010000240.1 GCA_025966365.1 Chloroflexota bacterium
CTCGGTGGTTGATCGATCCCGGGCTGGTGTGGAAGATGATCACAATTGACGTCCACGCGGCAGCCGGCCGTGGTTAGTGGATATATAGGAGGCTTGCCGTGAAGCTCATCCGCTCGCTGGCTCTTGTCCTGGTCCTGGTCCTGGTCCTCGCTCTTGATGGCTCACTACCGGTCATGGCACGCAGCGGCCAGGCAAGCTCCACGGGAACCTGGTCCGGCTCGGGCTGGACCCTGACACTCACCTTCCCCCGAGCGGCTGTTTTCCACGGCAGCTTCCGCTCGGCGCGCCACTCATTCCAGGTCCGGGGCGACTGGATACCGGCAGGTGACCAGGGAAGCTATCTGCTGCGCTTCTACGGACATCCGTTTACTCCCAAAAGCCCCATCGGTCTGGTCGGGGTGGCGATTCTCTACAACACCTGCACCCCGTACTGCGCGGCATCAAAGCGCTACAAGCTGTTGGTGGTCCCGACCCTGACGCTGCCCAAAACCCTACCCGGGGTAGGCAAACGGTCGCTGGCGCTGACGGCGACATGATGCCGGAGAAGGAATCTTACCGCAGAAAATCGGGAGTGTGGGCGAAATTGTCCCTGTAGACCTTGTCCTCAACTGAGGGCGCGCGAATGATCAGGGCTTCAACCGGTGGATCGCTGCCAAGCAGGGAGTGATAGACGCCGCGCGGGATGCAGCAGTACTCTCGCGGACCGATGGTGAAAACCTGCCCCTCGACGTCCATCATCACGGAACCCTTGAGGACGATGAAGCACTCGTCGCTGTCGCGGTGCATGTGAGGGGCGGGATCCCTCCAGCCCTCGTCGGTATTTCGATACAGGATCTGGAGCTGCGAGGACTGGAAGCCGTCCTCGTTGCGCGGGCTGCGGCCGGACAGCAGTGCGGAGTGATCCGGCAGCTTCGCATGGAGAAAGTCCGTCACGATTTCTTCACTAAGAGGTGGGGTTATCCGGCTCGTCGCCGAGATCGGCCGCGAGCGCCTGGACGCTGCGTGTGCGAAGCACGCGCGATACCGGCGGCCAGACGAGGGGGCTGTTCAGCGGACTGGGGATGAGGATGATGCATATGTCGGGGAAACCGCAGGATCTCCACTGTCGCTATGACAGTTTCCTGATGGTACGCTCGATTCGAGTGAACGTGTTCATGGGAGATAGGGCATGGCGGGATCCAAGAATCCTCGAGTTGAATATCGCTGCTCCTTCTGCGGCAAGAGCCAGGAGCAGGTGCACCGGCTCATCGCCGGTCCGGGCGGCGTGTACATATGCAACGAATGCATCGATCTCTGTAATGAAATCATTCACGAAGAGGCGGGGCAAGTCCTCCCGCAGCAGGTGGCGGCGGTGAGAGGCGACGAGCAGCTACGGAGCAAGGCGTTTTCTTCTGCGCACGAGGTGCGACGATCTATTGCAGCGCGTGACTACGAGAAGGCGGTCACCGAAGCGGAATCGCTGCTGGAGCAGGTGCGTGAGCTGACGAAGCCATAGCGCTCAGAGTAACCGTAGGATCCGTGGCCGGGGGAGCGGCCAGGGAATCCCTTCTACCGGAACTCCTGGCTACATGGGATCTGGAGTCTGGGACCATGGGGTACGCTTCCACGGCTTCCGCCAATCCCTTCCGCACGGGGTTATGCATGATGTATTGGGCGATTTCCCAGCCGTCCTCGGACGTGCGAAGGATGTGCTCGTAATAGTCATCCTGCCAGAGCTTGCCGGAGCGACCGGCCGCCTGCACCTGACGGGTCGTGTATGTCTTCAGGCCCCGAACGACGTCGCCCAGGCTTCGGCCCGGCCGAATGAGAGGGTGCAGGTGATCCGGCATCAGACAGAGTGCATAGATGATCACGCCCTGATTGGCGCGAAGCCAGTGCAGGCAGTCCACAACCGGCCGCGCAAAGGCGGCCTCTGCAAATACTGGCTCTCGCCGGTGAACGCATATTGTGACGAAATACGTGGCATCAGGATCGGAGTAGTCAAACTGAGTCAGCCGTCGCGGTCCCGTGGAATACCGTCTATCTGAGCTCGTCACGCCCTGCAGCTTACTCGAAGCCATGTCTGAGTCACACTGTAGCGGCGTGCGGGAGCGGGTCGCCATATTTCGAGCGACGGGCGGCTCGAGGTGGCGAGCACGTGATGAATCGCCGGGATCATGCACCGGGCCGCTTGCTCACCAGTTGAACTGGCGTTCGAGGAAGCGGTCGCTGAAGTGGAGGATGATGGGGGAGCCGTGCGGGCAGGCGGCAGGCGACTCGGTGTGGGCCAGCAGATTGATCAGCTCGCGCATCTGCGGGATGCTGAGCAGCTTGCCGCGCCTGGTGGCGGCGTGACAGGCGACCGAGGTCAGGATGCGGTGCTGCCAGTCGTCGTCATCGGAGGCGGCCAGATCTAGCAAGTCCTCGACGACGGCGGGGAGAGATGAGACCTCCGGTACCACGGGGACGCTGCGCACCAGGAAGGACCGGCCGCCGAACCATTCGCAGCTGAAGCCGAGGGCATTGAGCTCAGGCAGGCGCGTCTCCAGCCGGGCGATCTGGTGCCGGCTGAGCTCGATGTGGAGCGGCTCCAGGAGCAGCTGCCCCGCGCGTCCCTC
>JAICWV010000160.1 GCA_025966365.1 Chloroflexota bacterium
GCGCTGCTGGCAGCGCTGATCTCGATCGTGGCTATTGTCATGATCCTCGCCATCGGCCCGTACATCCAGAACACCTTCCAGGATGTCGCCAACGCACTCCAGAGCACGTAACAGCCGATAGCCCGGGGAAGGGCACAAGATCTCCGGAAGGAGCGCCGCGATCGCGGCGCTCCTTCTGGTTTGTCACGCCTTCGCAACATATAGGGCGGAGACCCTATAGACCCGCGAGTTTACGACGTGTACTATTTGCGCCACACAACTCACGTCGAGTGCAGGACACGACAGGAGGGATGCACGATGACACGCGCGTACAACACGGCCGCGCCGGGCGTCTGCTGAGCTGACCGCAATGCAGGGCGCGGCCCATTTCGCGGACGGCAATCGGGCCGCTCACCAGAGGGCCACACCCAAAGGTGGGAGAACAACCCTCAGGTCTTGCTGACGCTGGGGCCCTTCCCCTGGCGCTGTTCCGGGTCGGCGGTCACGCCCAGCGCGGTGGCCAGGTCAATCTGGTGGTCCTGTTCCTGACGGATAATCTCCTGGAGCACCTCGGCCAGAGCAAACTCGCCCAGAGATTCTGCCTGCTGGATACGTTGGCGGTAGTTCTTGACCGTCTCGTCCTCGGCTTGCAAGTCGAACCAGAGCATGTCCTCATTCTTCTCGGACACCTGAACCGGCTTGGGCTCATGGACCGGGTACTCTCCGAAGTAGTCCAGCTGCCGGGAGATGGCCAGGGCATGGTCCAGCTCCTGGTGTGCGTGCTTTTCCAGCTCCTCGGCAATATCCATGTACTGCGCCTTGTCGAGCTTCTGACTGAAGATCACGTACTGAATGACGGCTTTATACTCGCGGGCCAGATCTTCCTGCAGCCCCTGGATGAGCTGCTGCTTGCCGCCATCCTGGCCGCTTGACGAATTGTCGGTCATATCACGCTCCTTGGCTCGAATTCGGCGCGCGGCGCCCGACGTGCCTCTTCTGAGCGTCACGAGATGCGCCGCCGCTCCCTCTTTGTACCCCAAATGCATTCCTGCTCATCGATCCACGGAGCTGCGGCACTGCTTCTTCGTCCTGCCGCAGACCGGTACCTCCGCCTTCCGGCGATGTGGGCCGTTTGACCGCGTAGCCGGTGCCCTCGCCTGCGGGTCAGGTAGCCGAGGGCTTTAGCCCGCAGTCCGAGCAAGGCGGGCTAAAGCCCTCGGCTACATTCCTCGGCAATGCCTTCTATGGGAACGTCGAGAACAGATCCGACAGATCGGTGGCGTTGGCGGCGTCGGCCAGGTACGGGCTGACGTGGAAAATCTCTTCCATGGTCCGCAACGTCGAGCTGTGCGTGTAGTGGATGGCATTGTGGTAGCCGTGCCCCCTGGCCAGGGGCGATAGCACGATCATCCCGATGGGCCCGTCCCCACCTTCACCTTCGTCCCAGGTAATGAAGATGGCGCCGCCGTTCTTATAGGCCTGAGACTGCATGATCGTCGGGATGGCGGTGGACAGCCAGTCGTCTGTCTGCTTCACCTGATCGTTTTCCGGCGAACAGGTGTTGTGCCCGTCGTCGCACAAATTGGGCGTGATGAAGTTGTAGCGCGCAACGGCGTTATTGGCGAGATCGCCGGACAGATCGCTGTAGCTGCGCTCGTGGCTGGTGCAGTAGGTGGAATTGCTCGTCACGTTGGTGAAGAACATGAACGGATTGTGCTTGACGGCGTAGAGACCGCTACTGGCAACCGGACAGCTGCCGTCCGTGATGTTCTCCTGATAAGCCTTCCAGCTGACTCCGGCCTTATCGAGCAGAGTCACCAGATGCGCGGTGGAGTTGGTAGCGTGACTGCTCGGCGGGTTGTCGTCCGTGATGCAGCCGGTATCGGAGAAGCAATTGGTCCCGGCTTCGAGCCAGAGATAGTTGGGCTCGCTGGGGTGCAGGTTCGGCGGGTTGTAGTACTGCGTGGCGTACGAGGCCTGCGGAAGCAGCGTGTTATTGATGTACGGAGCCGAGGAGCTGCCGAAGACACTGGACCAGTTGTGGTTCTCCTCCACGATCAGAAATACCGTCTTGATGCTCGAGCTGGTACTGGTGCCGGTCGGCGTTGCGGTGGGCAGCGTGCGCGTGGGGCTGGGTGAAGGAACGGCGGTCCTGGTCGGTGATGGAATGGGCGTCCGAGTCACTTTCTTGTGCGGATTCGCGCCCGGATTCGAACGCGCCATGGTTGCGGTGGGTCCCCCGCTGGATACCCCGCATCCGACAATACACAGCACGATTGCCAGCGCACCTGAGATCAAAACTCGACGTGTCGCCATTGCTTGTCTTCCCTTCCCGCGCGACAACGCGCACCATCTCGATGGTTCCCAGGATACTGTAGAGGGGCGACGCTATGCGAGATGAAGCGCTCCCGACCCCAGCGCGAGCCGGTGTACAGCAGTTGTCCCCTGACCGAGTGGCCGATCAGCGGCGCTGAAAATGCTTGGTGCGCCTAGAGGGACTCGAACCCCCGACACACGGTTTAGGAAACCGTTGCTCTGTCCACCTGAGCTATAGGCGCATGCGA
The DNA here is from genome assembly GCA_025966365.1 of Chloroflexota bacterium. Classification (GTDB taxonomy): domain Bacteria; phylum Chloroflexota; class UBA5177; order UBA5177; family UBA5177; genus JAICWV01. The sequence continues at coordinate 2,544 of JAICWV010000160.1, forward strand.
CTAAGTGTACAGGGTATTCCTTGACTGGAAGCCAAAATCTGGAGGGAAGGGAGGACAGAAAGGGGGTACGAGGTGGCGCCGCAATTCGACCACCGGACAGTTACGAGGCCAGAAACCCTTCCGCGGTGCCCAATGAAGTTGGGCGAACTACGAAGGATGCCTGGAAGGCCGCTGCTCTGACCCTGATGCTATTGCAGCCCTATGCACTTGACGATCTTGCCGTCCTCGACACGGTAGGCAGAAGGGATGGAGAACTCGGATATGGGCTCCCCGAGGACCAGGCCGGTGACGTGCTCCTCTTGCACCACCCAGGAGCCGACGTGGATGCGGGAGCGTATGTCCGAGTGGAGGTCGGGGCTCTGGGAAAGGAACCCGCCAAAGTGCGCCCTGATTGCCTCCGCTCCCTGGGCGAAGACTGTACCAGGATCGTCCTGCATCACGGCGTCCGCGCTAAAGCAGGCAACCACCCGGTCCACGTCTCGTGCGTTAACCGCCTCGATGAACTCCTGAACAACCTCTATGGGGCCCATGCGGGTATCCTCCTCACCTCGTCAAGATTTCGCTCAGCGTACCACCTCAAGGACGTGCGCGTGATCACCGTGCCTGCAATACCTGCTTCTATCGCCTGTCCCTGGCCGGCCCCCTCTATCTAAGAATCCGGATTCTCCTTTCGGTCTATCGACGGGCACGAAGCCGCAGAGTACTGTTGTCACGAGAACGAAACGTACGTACAGCGAAGGAGAAGACGCTGGTCGCGCCAATTGTCGTGAAGCTTCACAGGCTCCGAGGAGCTATCGCGTCCTATCTGGCCACGGAAGACGGGCAGGATATGGTCGAGTACGCGCTGCTGGTGACGCTTATCACCATCCCTCTGATCTTCGCCATCATGTCCACCGGGCCCTTTATCCAGAACACCTTTCAGGACGTGGCTAACGCTCTACAGAGCGCGTAAGATCTGCGACTTCTTGCATATCTCCGCGTCTGCTACGTGCGAAGAACCACGGAGCTGTGGCGAGGAGCAAGAGTGGAACCACAATCGCCGCGGCCAGCGCCCGGTAGAGAATCGCCGGATCGTGCGCTCCGAAGGTGAGGGCGTATGAGACGTTTGCGATCTCGACCGCCCAGCAGGCCCACCACGCCCACACCCTGCCCTGCCGGAATGGGATGGCGACGATAACCAGGTACAGAATCGCGAACACCAGCTCGTGGAAGGCGTAGCCGACTTCCAGCAGGGTCACGTAACGGCTCACGCCAGGAGCTACCCGCTGAGCATACGGCCAGGTTATTCGGGCCACGCTCAGGAAGGTGGGGGAGTGGTCGTTGGGGATGCCGGTATTGGCGTCCGCCGCCAGGTCGGAAGCAACGGCGAACAGGAAGAAGGCGCCCAGCACGAGGAGCAGCAGCCACACGACCGCGAAGTAACGGGGTCGCGATCCTGAGATCATCAGTGGCGGGGCAGGGAAGCGGGCAGATCTCGCTTCTGTGTGGCGTGCTTGAACGCGCTCAGTAGCTGCGGAGCGTAGGACGCGGGGTAGTAGTCCGCTGCTCCAGCCGCCGGAAGCCAGCCCTTCAACCGGAGCACGGCATCACCGGCAGGCAGGATTCGCGGCCCGGTCGCGGTGAGCGCCAGCGCGCCGTGCTGGAATAACTGCAGCTGTGTCCCGTCAGCGCTCACTGTGTTCGTCTCCGGCACGCCCAGCACTTTTCCGCCTCCCAGGAAGTGGTAGTAGCGGCGCAGCTTCGTTGTGACCGCGTGGCTGCCCCGCAGCGCTTGCGAGCGTGAAATGCCACGCGCCAGCTCCGGACCGATGGCTTTCTCAACCACCGCTCTCCGCTTCGAATCGTAGGTGAGCACCGCGCCCTGGAAGTACTGGACGATCTTTCCGTGCTCCAGCAGCTGCTCCGTCCGGGGCAGGCCCAACGTGTTCAGTCCGCCGTGAGTCTCGAAATAGGACAGGAACGGGCCGAAGATATAGTGGCCGGCGCCGTAGTAGTACCTCCAGGCATTTCCACCCGACCCGCCCGAGCGAGACGAGGTCGGCGTGTCGGGGGCGAAGATGCTCGGCACCCACTGAAAGTCGTGCGTGCCCATATTCAGGAGGTTCCGGATATCGGTCGTCAGGTTCGGGGTGTTCAGAACCACCGCCAGCACGTTGCGGCCGTTCCGGTGCGCGGACACGACCAGGCAGAGGCCGGCCTGGTTCGTCTGCCCCGGCTTGACGCCGTCGGCTCCGGGATACCAGTAGAGCGCTTTGTTGATGTTGCCCAGCCAGTGCTCCTGGTTGTGCTTCCCCTTGCGGATGTGGAAGTACTCTGTGCTCACGATCTTGCGGAAGGTCGGATTGCGCATGGCGAAGAGCGCCACCGTCGCCAGATCTCGCGCCGAGGTGTAATGTCCGGGCGCGTCCAGGCCGTGTGGCGTGGCGTAATGGGTATTCGTCATGTGAAGGGAGCGCGCCAGGGCGTTCATCATGGCCACAAAGTGCGCCTGGGTCCCTCCCACGTGCTCGGCCAGCGCGACCGCCGCGTCGTTACCGGAGTTGAGCATCAGGCCATAGAGCAGGTCACGCACGGAAAGGCGCTCACCCGCCCGCAGCGACATGGTGGACTCTCCCACCGCCGCCGCTGCTTTCGAGGCCGTGACCTCGTCCTTCAAGCTTGCATGCATCAGCGTCAGGATGGCGGTGGTGATCTTGGTAGTGCTGGCCATGGCCCGGCGCGCGTCGGCATTCTTCTTGAACAGCACCTTGCCGCTATCCATGTCCACCAGATAGGCAGAGGTGGCGCTGATCGGCGGAGCGGGATAGTCCAGGACCGTGTTTGCCGCCGTCAGGTGAACAGGAGGTATCGGGGTGGGCACCGGCGTTGCCGTTGCCGTGGGCGCTGGAATCGGGGTCGGCGTGGAGGACGCCGATGCCAGCGCCGCCGCGTGGTGGCGCAGAAAGGAAAACGCGGGCTGCAAGAGGGTAACCGTGCTCGCCGAGATCGCCAGACACACGGCAAAAACCACCGGCCGGAAGGTGCGCACCCAGTCCACGACGGTAGGCTACCGGATGTGTGCGGTCACTCTCAACCTTGAGCCCGGTGCTAGCATGGCCCATGCTGGATCGCATAGCGCGGCGCAACGAGCGGCGCCGACTGGAAGAAGAGGCAGAAGCGCAGGGGCGCATTCCGCCGGGCCAGTCGCTCACTGTCAAGTGGCCGGTTCTCTCAGCCGGTCCGGTACCTCGCTTCGATCCCGCCACCTGGCGCTTCCGCATCTTCGGCCTGGTCCGCGAGCCGGTCAGCTTCAACTGGGACCAATTCCGCAATCTCCCCTGGGAATCGCGCACGAACGACATTCACTGCGTCACTCGCTGGTCCAAACTCGACAACGTCTGGGAGGGCCTTCCGGTCCGAGACGTCCTGGCGCGGGCCGAGGTGGACCCCGCCGCTCGCTACGTGATGGTCCACGCGCCGGGATACAGCGCCAATCTGTCCCTGGCCGATCTGATGGAGGAAGACGCCCTCATCGCTTTCACCCACAACGGCGCGCCTCTGGCGCCCGAGCACGGCGGTCCCGTGCGCCTGGTTGTTCCCAAGCTGTACTTCTGGAAGAGCGTGAAATGGGTCAACGGCCTCGAGCTGATGCCGGAGGATCGGCCCGGCTTCTGGGAGCAGCGCGGGTACAACATGCACGGCGACCCCTGGACCGAGGAGCGCTTCGGCTACTGGTAGCGGCGAACTGTGCCCAGTCCCGGCGCCTGGCCGCGCAATGCCTCGACCGTCATTCCTGCCAGGGGGTGGACCGCCTGCGGCGCGATATCGGCCAGCGGGACCAGCACGAAGGCTCGATTGAGCATCTCCTTATGCGGAATGAGCAGATCCGGTTCGCTCACCACTTCGTCTCCATACAGCAGAAGGTCGATGTCCACCACCCGCGGCCCCCAGCGGTAGGTCGGCCGGCGGCCGATCGCCCACTCAATGCGCTTGACGGCAGCCAGCAGGTCATGGGGCGATAGGTCCGTATCGGCGGACACTGCTAGGTTGAGAAAGGACGGCTGATCCGTCACGCCCGCCGGATCCGTTTCATAGATGGGTGATGTCTCCACGACGTCCACCGTTCCGCCAAGTCGATCGATCGCCTCCTCCAAATGAGCTTCGCGATCGCCGACATTACTTCCCACCGATAGGTAGATCCGTGTCACGTTTTCGTCTCCCGGCCGCTCTGGCCGGGCTCATTCTCGCCCTTCCGGGCTGCGGCGCTTCAACCCAATCCGCGACTCACACCGTCACCGCGTCCTCCGGTCCGCTGGTTCATCTGCCTCGCGATCAAGCGGCCCACCCGCAAAGCGCCAACGAGTGGTGGTACGTCGTGGGACACCTGCGCTCCGGGTCGCGCCGCTTCGGTTACGAGATGACCATCTTTCACTTCAGGAACGTCCGACCCCCTGGCTCGAACGCGCAGAATCACGGCCCTGGCGTCACTCTCTACCGCACCGACCTCGCCATTACGGATCAGAGAAGCCATACCTTTCACCAGAAGATCAGCTACTACTTTCCTCAGTCGGGGCACGCCTCGAGCACCTCGCTGAACGTGCGCGCGGGCACTGCCGGCCTGTCCGGCAGCTCACCCGTCTCCATGAGCCTTGGTTTCTCCATGTCCTCCGGCTCTGCACATCTCCACCTCTCCTCTCTTCGACCGGCCATGGATGTGGGGGGACGCGGCCTTATTCGATTCAGCACCGGTTTCACCTATTACTACTCGCTGACCGATCTCGCCACCTCGGGCCGGCTCGTGGTCGGAGGACGATCCTATCGGGTTGTGGGCACATCCTGGCTGGATCATCAGTGGGGAAACTGGAGCTGGGCCACATCGGGCGGCTGGACCTGGATGGCGCTGCAGCTGCGCAATCACACCCAACTCAGCGCCTTCGACGTGCGCGGTCCTTCCGGCCACACCCGAGCGGCCAGTATCCTGCTCCGCGGCGGGCAACTGCTGACGCTCCATGAGGTCTCATTCCAACCGCTCGGCACCTGGACCAGCCCGCACACCGGCGCGCATTACCCCTCGGGATTCCTGGTCACGATTCCCGGTGTCAACGCCCGATTGCGGGTCGTGCCGACCGTAAAGGACCAGGAGCTATGGCTGGCATCTCAACCGCGCGGCAGCTACTGGGAGGGAAGCGC
>JAICWV010000068.1 GCA_025966365.1 Chloroflexota bacterium
ACTGGTCCGATTGATCGTTCCCCCCTTTGTAGTGGCCCGATTTATCGGGCATCGGGGGAGCACGCGATGACGGCGTTCAGCCATCAGACGCGTGCGGCATGACCCGGGTGGTTCATCATTCCCCTGCAGGTTTCGATACCCCGGGCCCCATGCCCCAATCCCTCCTCGATCGCCCTGGGTCTCGCCGCGCGCATCGCCCCGCTGCACGCGGGGCTCGCTCGCTACCCGAAAGCCCGATGAATCGGGCCACTACGGATGGGTATCGATCAATCGGGCAACGACGAAAGAGGGGTGATCAATCGGGCAACGACGAAGGAGGGGTGATCAATCGGGCAACGACGAAAGAGGGGTGATCAATCAGGTAATGACGAAGGGGCAGCGATGAATCGGGTCGGTATGGAGGCGGGAGGATCAATCAGGCGGCGACGAAGGGGTAACGATCGGTCGAGCCGACACGGACAGTACCTGTGAATCGGGTAGTCGCCGAGGCCGCTTTTCGTTCTCTATCGGAAGGCTTCTTGCAATTTGTCGAGGGCGGCCGAGCCCGGACACAGGTCTTCGTACGGGACCTGAGTAAGCGGGCGGTCGGCTGTGTTGGCAATGGCGTGCATGTCGGGGACGTCGGGATCCAGGTAGAGGAGGCCGGTGGCGATCTCCCCGGCCTCGCGGCGGTCGTGGAGATACGCCTCCACTGATTCGCGGTTCGTGGGGTCGTAGTTCTCAGGGACGTCTCTGAATCGCACGAGGCTGCCGTCATGCATGGGGATGGTGATGCCACCGCTGGGGATGGAGGCGACAATCTCGTCGCGCGGTGGCACGAAGTCGGTGTAGGTCGCGTGGATGTCGTGCTCGCGGGTATAGAGGTAGCTCTTGGTCGAGCCTTCGTGATCGTTAAAGGTGACGCAGGGTGAGATCACGTCGATGAGGGCGAAGCCGCGATGAGCGACGGCAGCCTCCAGGATGGGGACCAGCTGGCGCTTGTCTCCGGAAAAGCTGCGGGCGATGAAGGTGGCGCCGATGCTCAGTCCTAAATCGACCGGGTCGATGGGTGCGAAGCGGTTGGGATCGCCACGCTTGCTCCTGGAGCCGACATCGGCTGAAGCGGAGAACTGCCCTTTGGTCAGTCCGTACACGCCGTTGTTCTCCAGGATGTAGACCATGCGGACATTGCGGCGGATGGCGTGCGCCAGCTGTCCCAGCCCGATAGAGAGCGAGTCGCCGTCGCCGGAGACCCCGATATAGATCAGATCGCGGTTAGCGGCGTTGGCGCCGGTAGCGATGGCGGGCATGCGGCCGTGGGCGGAATTGAAGCCGTGGGCGCCGCTGACGAAATAGGTCGGCGTCTTGGAGGAGCAGCCGATGCCGCTCAGCTTGGCGATCATGTGGGGTGGAATGGCCAGCTCCCAGAGGGCCCGGACGATCGCGGCCGTCACCGAGTCGTGGCCGCAGCCCGCGCAGAGCGTTGACATGGTGCCCTCGTAGTCGCGGATGGTGAGGCCCAGCGAGTTGCGCTGCAGGCTGGGATGGGTGACGGCAGGCTTGGTGATTGACGGCATGCTATACCTCGAGCTGTTTCAGTATCTCCTCGACGACCGGGCGGGCGCTTAACGGGAAGCCCCCGTACACGCGCACCGACCGGAGCTTCTCCCTGGGTAGCGACGTTTCCAGCAGCAGGAGTGAGCGAAGCTGGCCGTCCCGGTTCTGTTCCACCACAAACGTCACCCCGTGGTCCTCGACAAATTGAACCACGGGATCGTCGAAGGGGAAGCCGCGGATGCGCATGTAGCCGGTAGGCACGCCGCGCTCCCGGAGAATGTCACGTGCCTCGCGAACGGCCAGATCGCAGCTGCCGACGGTAAGAATACCGACCGTCGCGTCGGGGTCCTGCTCGATGATCGGCTCCGGCACGTAGCGAGCGGCGGCAGCGTGTTTCAGCAGGAGCCGGTCCAGGACCTCCTGATATTCGTCCGGGGTCTCGGTGTAGGCGCCGTACTTGTTGTGGCCGGAGCCGCGTATGAAGAATGCCCCGCGGGAATGGACGCCAGGCAGCGTTCTGGGGGCCACGTACTCGTCGTCGTCCGATAGGTAGCGATAAAAGCGTGGAAGCTCCTCCAGCTCCTCGGCAGTGAGGACACGTCCGCGATCGGGGCGGTAGGCGTCGTCCCACTCCAGGCGCGGCACCACCCAGTCGTTCATGCCGATGTCGAGATCGGAGAGCATGATGACGGGCGTCTGGAAGTGCTCTGCCAGATCGAAGGCTGCGGCCGCGAAGTGGAAGCACTCTTTGGGATTGGCCGGGAAGAGGAGAATGTGCTTGGTGTCGCCGTGGGAGGCGTAGGCGCACTCCAGAATGTCGGCTTGCTGAGTTCTGGTGGGCATGCCTGTCGACGGGCCCACACGCTGCACGTCCACAACCACCGCCGGAATCTCGGCGTAGTAGGCCAGGCCGAGAAGCTCATTCATGAGCGAGATGCCCGGTCCGGCGGTGGAGGTGAAGGCGCGGGCGCCGTTCCAGGAGGCGCCGATCACCATGCCGATCGCCGCCAGCTCATCCTCAGCCTGGAGGATGATGCAGTTCTGCTTGCCGGTTTCGGGATCGCGTCGCAGCCTGGCCGCGTACTTGGTGAAGGCGTCCATGACTGAGGTTGCCGGGGTAATGGGATACCAGGCGGCCACGGTGGCGCCGGCGTAAATAGCGCCCAGAGCAGTCGCCGTGTTGCCGTCGATCAGGATCTTGTCGGCGGTGGCGTCCATCCTCTCCAGGCGAAAGGGCAGAGGACAGTCGAAGCGATCGCGCGCGTGGTTGTAGCCCAGATTCAGCGCCTGCTGATTGGAGGCGCGCAGCTTCTCCTTGCCTGCGTATTTCTGCTCCAGCAACTCGCGCACCAGATCGATGTCGATGTCGAGGAGCGCGACCATTGCGCCCGCGTAGGCGATGTTCTTCATCAGGATGCGCTCGCGCGGGCTGCGGAAGTGCTCGTTGCACAGCTCGGCCAGGGGCACCCCCAGGAAGATCACATCCTCGCGGTACAGGTCTGAGTCGAGCGGCCATGAGGAGTCATAGAGGACGTAGCCGCCCTCTCGCACCTCCTTGATATCGCGGTCGTACGTCTGCGCATTCATGGCCACCATGAGGTCGTAGTCGAGAGCCCGGGCAGTGTAGCCGGTCTTGTTGACCCGAATCTCGTACCAGGTGGGCAGTCCCTGAATGTTGGAGGGGAAGAGGTTCTTCCCCGAGACGGGAATGCCCATCCGGAACATGGCCTGCATCAGGAGGCTGTTGGCGCTGGCCGAGCCGGTGCCGTTGACGTTGGCAAGCTTGATGGCGCAGTCGTTGAGGCGCTTCTCTAATGCGAGCATGCCGGCGCACCCGCATACGGCAGTAAGAGATCGAACTTCTGCATGTCCCAGGCGGCGGTCGGGCAGCGCTCGGCGCAGAGGCCGCAGTGGACGCACACGTCCTCGTCCTTGAGCATGAGGCGGCCGGTTTGCGGCAATGCCTCCGAGGCAAAGAGCGCTTGCTCGGGGTTGACTGCCGGAGCGGAAAGCTGGACACGTATTTCCGCTTCGTCGCCGTCCTCGACGATGGTCAGACACTGCACCGGGCACACATCGATGCAGGCGTCGCACTCGATGCAGAGGCTGGCGGTGAAGTCGGTCTGGATGTCGCAGTTGAGGCAGCGCTGCACCTCGCGCGCCGTTTGTTCGGCGGTAAAGCCCAGCTCCACCTCCAGGTGCAGATCCTCGAAGCGGCGGGTGAGATCCACATGCTGCATCTTCTGGCGCGGACTGGGATTGTAGTCGTTGTGATAGCTCCACTCGCTGAGCCCCATCTTCTGGCTGGCCAGGTTGATCCCCACCGGAGGCCGCTCCTGAACGGATGCGCCCGTGCAGTGGTTGTGAATGGATATCGCCGCCTGGTGGCCGTGCTCGACGGCCCAGATGATGTTCTTTGGGCCCCAGGCGGAATCACCGCCGAAGAAAACACCGGGGCGGGTGGACTGAAAGGTGGTCTCGTCCACCATCGGCATGTCCCACTTCCCGAACTCGATGCCCAGATCGCGCTCGATCCAGGGGAAGGCATTCTCCTGGCCGATGGCGAGGATGACGTCGTCGCAGGGGATGAAGACGGTGTCGACGGTTGTGGAGCGGCGGGCACCCTCGTCCCATTCCAGGACGTCGAACTCCATGCCCACCAGCGTGCCGTCTTCCACCACAAAACGGGTGGGCGCGTGGTTGATGACGATCTCCACGCCTTCTTCCTCGGCATCGTCCAGCTCCCAGGGGGACGCTTTAAAAAAGGGCCGGGGACGGCGGGCCATCACCTTGATGTCCTTGCCGCCGAGCCGGCGAGAGGAGCGGCAGCAATCCATGGCGGTATTGCCGACGCCGATGATCAGCACCCGCTCGCCAATGCTGTTCACATGGCCGAAAGCGATCGACTCCAACCAGTCGATACCGATATGGATACGGTCGGTCTCACGGCGGCCGGGCAGTTCCAGCTCCTTGCCACGAGGGGCGCCACTGCCGACAAAGACGGCGTCGTGCCCGCCTTCGAGGAGCGTGGCCAGGCTGGTGACCGGGGAGTTGTACCGGATATCCACGCCCATGTCGAGGATCGTGCCGACCTCTTCGGTCAGCACGTCTTCCGGCAGCCGGAAACCGGGGATGTTAGTCCGCATGAGCCCGCCCGGCTTGTCGAGGCGCTCGAGGATGGTTACCTCGTAGCCCAGCGGCATGAGATCGTTGGCAACGGTGAGCGAGGCCGGACCGGCGCCGATGCAGACGACGTGCTTGCCGTTCTTCTCGATCGGGATAATCGGGAGGCGGCCGGATATATCACCCTTATGGTCAGCGGCCACCCGCTTGAGGCGGCAGATCGCCACCGGGTTTCCATCGATACGGCCTCGCCGGCACGCGGGCTCACAGGGGCGGTCGCAGGTGCGGCCGAGAATGGCGGGGAAGACATTGGACTCGCGGTTGACCATGTAGGCGTCGGCGTAGCGCCCCTGGGCAATCAGCCGGATGTATTCCGGCACATTGGTGTGCGCCGGACATGCCCACTGGCAGTCCACCACGCGGTGGTAATACGACGGATCGGAAACGTCGGTAGGTTTCACAGCTTCCCGTTCGCGGTACACAAACTATAGCGGTCTTTCCGCGTGGATGCGAGTAGGAGGCCAACGAACCATTGACGGTTGGAAAGGCCCGTGATACGATGCCCGCAGTTCCCGCGATACAACTATGGCGCGACGTGCGGTGGGGAGGCCCGCGGGCACGAAATGGGAGGGATGATGAACGTCGGTGGTGCGCGATTTATTGGACTTATCTGTTCACTGCTGCTGCTGGGCTGGGTGTTGCAGCCCCGGACGGGCGCGGCAGCAAGTGGAACCGGCGACCAGGCGGTTGCCTATCAAATCGACGCGGCACACGACGGCAATCTGCAGGGCGATGCGCTCGCTCCGCCTCTCGTAAAGCAGTGGTCCCGGAACGATCTGGGCGGGACTGTCTCGTACCCCCTCATCGCGGGCGGAAAGGTCTTTGTGACCGTCCAGGCGCCGTACGGCTCCGGCAGCTCACCGCTCAAATGGATCTATGCCCTCGACGAGAACACGGGTGCGACTGTCTGGTCTCAGCCTATCTCAGGCACGTACGGGTTTGCCGCCGCTACCTATGACAACGGAACTGTCTATGTCCTCAACTACAACGGTAACCTCCAAAGTTTCGACGCCAACACAGGCACTCCTGGATGGGCCGCGACACTCGGGAGCCAGAACACGTATTCATTTGACGCTCCACCCACCGCGTCTAACGGCCTGGTCTGGGTGCTTGGCAGCGGATCCGGCGGCTACCTCTTTGCAGTGAGTGAACCAACGGGCGCAGTGGTCTGGCAATCGCCAGAGCTGAATACCGGCGACCAAAGCTCTCCCACCCTGTCTTCTAGCAGCGTCTTTGTTTCGGTCGAGTGTTACGCCTACGCGTTCTCGACTGACCCAGCGACGTTCGGCCAGAGCCTCTGGACCTCCAAGTTCTGCTTTTCCGCCGGAGGCGGACGAACTGCTGTGCTGGGAAATCAGGGGCTCTACATCCGCCACTGGTCCAGCGGTAACGATATTCTCGATCCCGCGACCGGAGTCACGACAGGAACTTTTGCCAGCGGGCCGGCTCCTGCTTTTTCGCCGACAGAGGGGTTCTTCTTGAACAGCGGGACCCTGTACGCCAAGGGCCCCAGCGGCAACGTGCTGTGGTCATTTACCGGGGACGGAGGTTTGGTGACGGCGCCCGTTGTCGTCAACGGGGACGTGTACGTCGGCTCCTCAACCGGTGCTCTGTACGGGCTTGATGCAGGAACGGGTGGAGTGGTGTGGACGGCAAACGTCGGAGCCGCCTTCCAGGCGCCGGATCAAAACAACGAGAACATGCAGTCGGGCCTGGGAGCGGGTGAGGGACACCTGGTCGCGCCGGCCGGCTCGACGCTCACGGCTTACGTGCCCGGCCCTGCCGATACCACTCCTCCTTCTATCAGCGTCAACGTCAAGGGACCCCAGGGGCAGAACGGCTGGTATACAGGTCCAACCACGGCGACCTGGAACGTCTCCGATCCGGAGAGTGGAATCGCCTCGTCCTCGGGCTGCACCACGACGACGCTCAGCACCGACACTCCCGGCAAAACGCTTACCTGCACGGCCACCAACGGGTCGGACCTCAGCAACTCACAGAGCGTCACGCTGAAGCTGGACGTGACCGCTCCGTCTGTTACCTGCTCCAGTCTGCAGGCGGGGTGGAGCGCAACGGACGTGGCATCCCAGTGCACGTCGAGCGACGGCACGTCGGGCCTGGCGAACGCCGGCGATGCGAACTTTGTGCTCTCAACCAGCGTTCCGGCCGGCACTGAGACCACGTCTGCATCCACTCCTTCCCGCCAGGTCTGCGATGCAGCGGGCAACTGCAGGACTGCTGGTCCGTACACGGGGCTCGACGTGGACAAGAAGGCTCCAACCATCTCGCTCAGCTCGCCGGTAGCCGGGACGTACACGCTCAAGCAGAGTGTGCCTGCGTCGTACAGCTGCACCGACGGTGGTTCTGGCGTGGCTTCGTGCGTGGGAACCGCGGCCTCCGGTGCACCGATCGATACGGCTTCGGTCGGAAGCAAGACCTTTAACGTGAACGCGGCGGACAACGTCGGAAATACTGCCGGCCCTGCCTCGGTGAGCTACTCGGTGACATACGGCGTGTGCCAGTCCACCATTCCGCAGATCAAGAGTGGACATTCCGGAACCGTGTCGGTGACTCTCTGCGACGCGTCCGGCAGTAACGTCTCCTCGTCAGCCACCACGGTCACGGCTGCAGGCATTTACAGCTCGTCCACCGGGACCAAGGTGAAGAGCCTGACCAATGACTTTTCGTACAGCTCCAGGTCCGGATACACGGAGTCGGTGAATACCGTCGGGCTGCCGAGCGGGAGCTACTACGTGGCGTTCAGCGCCACCAACGATCCCGTCACGCACCAGGCGGCGTTCTCGGTCAAGTAAGGTGATTTCTCCCGGCTCATAGGTTTTATCACCCTACCGGTGCTGTCTTCGGCAGTTCGCGGTCAGTTCGTGCTGACCATCTCATCCAGCATGCGATCGATGGAGCCGATGCCGATAGAGATGTGGCCCTGACCGTGTTCCAGATGCGGGGTGACGTTGGGGACGCGATCCGCCAGCCAGACGCCGTGCGCGAAGGGAACCATGAGATCGTCACTACCCTGCCAGAGATACACGGGCACGGTGATCTCCGACAGCTCAAAGCCCCACGGTTTAACGAAGGCGAGATCGTCTTCCAGCCAACCTTCCACGCCGGTCCGCATTGCCTCGCGGAAATTGGCGGCGAGGTCATCTCCCACCCCGCCGGTCAGGAACTGCCGGTCGATCTCGGGAAGGAGGCCGCTCATTCCCTCTACAACCGATGGGCCGGTCAAGCCCAGGATGTTCGGGCGCGCCGCTTCGAGGTAAGCTCGCGCGGAACCCTCACCCTCGAGGACCGCGCCGAATTCATCGAGGTTGTCCTGCCCCATTCCCCGCAGGAAGTCCAGCCCCTCGGCAGCATAGGGCCCCACGCCGGCGATGACGAGCACCGAGGAAATTCTGCCTGGCAGACGAGCGGCGCAGGCGAGCGCATGTGGACCGCCGCCCGACCAGCCGGCCGTCAGGCAACGATCGACGCCCAGCCAGTCCAGGATCTGCTCGGCGTCGGCGGCCGCATCCGCAACGCTTCTGCCCGGCTGTGAGGTTGAGTCGCCGTAGCCGGGGCGGGACCAGGTGACGAAGCGCAGACCACGCTGGAGCACCGAGTGCTCGATGGCTCGCATGGGCACACGGGCACCGGGCGTGCCGTGATGGTAAAGAAAGACAGGGCCGTCTGCCGGTCCGGATACGTACGTGTCGAGGAATCGACCGTCTCGAAGCTGGAGACGGTCTTCCAGAGAGTCGCTCATCTGTCCCTCCTCTGCTCCCGAGTGCTCGCTCGGCGCGAGTATAACCATGTGTGAGCGATGCGCAGGCACCGGATGACGTTCTGAATCTCGACTGTGAGACGATCGAGAGCTTTCAGCGGCAGATCCTGGATTGGTACGACACCTTCAAGCGCGACCTGCCCTGGCGTGACAACCCCAATCCGTACCACGTTCTGGTTTCGGAGATCATGCTTCAACAGACGCAGGTCGATCGCGTCATCCCCAAATACCGCGCCTTTCTGGAGCGCTTTCCCACCTTGCCGGATCTGGCCACGTCTTCAACGGCTGACGTGCTGCGCGCCTGGCAAGGGCTGGGCTATAACCGCAGAGCCGTGAATCTCAAGCGGCTGGCCGAGGTGGTGGTCCGAGAAAACGGCGCAGAGCTGCCGCGATCGGTCGAGGCTCTGCAGCGGTTACCGGGAATCGGGAGGTACACGGCCCATGCGGTCGCCTGCTTTGCCTTTGGGGCGCAGGTTCCGGTGGTTGACACCAACATCCGCAGGATCCTCTCGAGCCTGGCGGGGCGAGAGCTGAGCGACAGAGAGACGTGGGAGCTGGCGGCAAGGATGCTGCCGGCCAGCCGCGCCTCCGACTGGAACCAGGCGCTGATGGACTACGGGGCGCTGGTGCTCAGGGCGACGCCGAAGCGGACGGGCAAGCCGTCTGAGCCCTTCACCACCACCAATCGCTTCTGGCGCGGACGGATCGTGGATGCGCTGCGGGAGCACGGGGTCCTGACGATGGATGCGCTGGTGAATGCGCTGCCGTATCCCGATCGAGAGGAAGCACGCGTGCGAGGGCTGGTTCGAGCGCTCCACGAAGAAGGGATGGTGGAGTACGACGCTGAGAAGGATGCGGTCGGTCTACCGTCCTGATGGGGAAGAATTCACCAGCCCAATACTCCGGAGCAATATGCGCCCAAGGAGACGTCAAGCTGCTCAAATGCTGACGGGTGCAGCCCAAGATGTTGCAGCGGGGAGGTTGGGGTTTCCGGGGCGATGTGCAATCGCCCGCCGGCCCGCCGGCCGGCTTCGATGCCCGCACCCCATGAGGCTCGATGACCGTCCTGTGGTGCGCTGCCACCGGCAGCGGAACACCCGCGTTGGGGTGCCGGGCGATTGCGTAGCGTCCCTCCCGCGAAACCGTGAGTTGCAGCCAGCCAGCCGCTCGCGGGGCCTTGACTTGTTACCCGGACCGTTGTACTCTTTCCCTATCTCAGCAGCCTGAGCTGGCTGGGGGAACTCGCTCAAGGGGCGGAAGGCGAAGAAGCAGACCGCTAGCATGGTTACCTGCGGTCCGCGGAGCCAGTGGTGAACCCGAGCCGCCGCAATTCGGAAACCGGCCGTTCGCGTGTCCGCGATGGCGAGGAGAAGGACGGTATGACGCTCGGATTCAAGTCCCGTGCCGGCGTAAAGGAGCCGCTTTCATCAGCCGCACGCGTGCTGCGCGTGCTCTATATTGTTGCCTTGCTGGCCATAGGGCTGCCGCTTTCCGCGGCCGCGCCAACACCGGCGGCGCACGCTTCCAGCAGTTCTCCACCACCCATACTGGTTTCGGATTGCACCACCGAGCAAGGCCTGACAGCCGCGCTTGCCACGGTGACGTCCTTTGGCACGATTCAATTTACGTGCGACGGGACGATTCCGATCACGTCCACGATTGCGATTGACCAGTCCGTCACCATCACGGGCAGGGGCCATAGCGTCACGCTTGACGGCGGCAATGCGAACCGGCTCTTCACAGTCGCCACATCAGCCACGGCATCGGTCCAGATCGTCTTCGCAGTGACCTACCTGACGCTGGCGAATGGGAATGCAGTTAATGCAGGCTCAGGTGGCGGCCGTGGCGGCGCCATCTATGCAGGAAATGCGCAATTCGGCGGAGCGGGTCCGCAACCCGCGGTCATCCACGCCGGTAACGACACGTTTACGTCGAATAGCGGAACCAACGGCGGCGCCATTGCAGCCAACTTCGGCAACCTCACCGTTACCAACAGCACGTTTAGCGCCAATCAGGCGACCGCCGGCAACGGAGGAGCGATCGGCGACGACGAGCCGCCCCCCCCGGCCGGGCAGGCCCTGTACGCCGCCACGCTGGCCGGCAACGTGTTTTCCGGTAATACCGCGACCGGCACCGGTGGCGCGATCGGGCTGGGGACGAACTCTCCAGCGACCATTACCGACAGCACGTTCTTCAATAACAGTGCGCCGAGTGGCGGAAGTGCCATCGGGACCTTTGGGACTGTCAATCTGCTGTTCAGCACTGTGGCGGGCAACTACAACGGAAGTGCGGCGATCAGCGATGTCGCCAGCGGCACTTTTGTGCTGCAGGGCAACATCTTTGACAACGCCACGAACTGCAGCCGTACCGATACCTGGACTGACTCCGGCTACAACCTCCAGAGCGTGAACAACTCCGACTGTGGGTTTTCCGCCGGCACCGACGTGACGGGTGATCCCCTCCTGGGTGCGCTGCAGGACAACGGCGGTCCCACGCAGACCATGTGGCTCGGTCCCGGAAGCCCCGCTTTGGGCGCGGGACAGGGGTGTCCTTTGACCGACCAGCGGAATCTGCCCCGCCCGGCGAGCGGCTGCGATATCGGCGCATTCCAGAACGTGATCGCCCAATACGACAACGGTGAGAACGCCGCCTACTCCTGGGGGGGTACTGCAACCAATGCGCTGGCCATCACCGGCATCGGCGAGCCGGGCGGAGTGGTGAACCTGTACAGCGGCGCGCTGGGCTGCGGAGGAACGCCCATTAGCGCCTCCAAGGTCCTCAAATCAGGCGCCTTCGCGGTCGCCATACCGACTATCGCGACCGAGGGAAGCTACCAGTACTCGACATCGGTGACAAACCCGATAACGGGGGCGATCACCTGCGCGGGCGCGATCACGGCGAATATAGACCGTACCGCCCCTACGTCAACTGTCACCTCACCGGCGCTGGGTACGAGCTCGGCATACATCAACTCCAGCACCTGGGCCTCGGGGTGTGGCTCGCCAACGACCGTCGGCGTGTGCGGAACGGCATCGGACGCGGGCGGGTCACAGGTGGCAGCAGTCTACGTCGCCATCGAGAACTCCAGCGGGCAGTTCTGGAACGGGTCCGCCTTTTCCTCGACGGGCGCCTGGCTTCAGGCAAACGGCACGACCAGCTGGAGTCTGGGTGTGCCGCAGCTTCCGGACGGCGAGTACACTATCGCGTCCGCAGCGGTCGACAACGCCGGGAACACCCAGCCGATCTTTGAGAGCAGTGTCGCGGGGCTCTGCGATCCCAGCGGAAGCGGCGGACAGCTGTCGCTCAACGGCGGCGAGCTGTCGATCAACGGCGGAGCCTGTTTGGTTGACGGAACCAGCGGGGGCCTCGCCGTTTCCGGCCAGCTGTCACTGAACGGCGGCCAGCTCTCCCTGAATGGCGGGCAGCTGTCGTTGAATGGCGGGCAGCTGTCCCTCAACGGAGGAAGCTGTACCGTTCGCGATAACACGGGAACGTCCGGAACCCTGACGATCACGGGTGGAACACTCGTTAGCAGCGGTGGTCAGCTCTCGTTGAATGGCGGCATGTCAGTGTCGGGTGGTCAGCTTTCGCTCAACGGCGGGCAGTTGTCACTCAACGGTGGGCAGTTGTCGCTCAACGGGGGCCAGCTGTCACTGAACGGCGGTGACTGCACATTCACAGCCAGCGGTGGTGCCAGTGGGCAGCTGTCATTGAATGGGGGCCAGCTGTCGTTGAATGGCGGCCAGCTGTCATTGAATGGCGGCCAGTTCTCGATCACTGGCGGGCAGTTGTCGCTCAACGGCGGGCAGTTGTCGCTCAATGGGGGCCAACTCTCCCTCAACGGTGGTGCGGGCGGAAACGCCGGCAACGTCGTGTTCGACACGGTCCAGCCGTATGTGTCGAATTTCACGGTTGACGGCCAGTCCACCTCCGGGACGGTCAATGTCAACCCCGGCGCGACTTTCCATATCGCCTTCGATGAGTCCATGAAGGCGAGCACGATCAACAGCAGCTCGATCTCGGTAGTGCCGTCAACTGGCACGTTCACACCCAGTATCACCGTGGATCCGACCGGGCTGACGGCGAGCTTTAGCGGCTTCCAGCCGTTGACCTCGTACACGGTGACAGTCAGCCAGGCCGCCATGGACCTGGCCGGCAATCCGCTCTCGAACAACCTGGGGGCGAATCCGACCACCTTCACCTTCACCACAGCGGCCTTTTCGTCCCTGCCGCCCAACTCGACTGCATCGCAGGACACTGACGGGGACGACATCCCCAATGGCTGGGACGGTACGTCGGCGCCCGTGTTCACCCTGAACGGCCAGTCCACGAATACCGCCGCGTGGGGTTTTAGCTCCCAGCACAAGGATCTGTGTCTGGTTGAAAACTACATGAGCGGTACCGCTGCCGACGGGCATCTGTACAACCAGGCGATCTCGCAGGCTGCCAACCAGGCTATCGTCAACGCCTTTGCCGCTTCACCCGTCACCAACCCAAATGGAACGAACGGGGTCCACCTGGTGATCTTCGAGGGCGACGCGGCCCACAGTGCGGGTTTGCCGTCCGGCTACTCCGGGCCCTACTTTGGCGGTCAGATCCCGATGACCGATCCACTGGGAGATGCATCCACGGGCTCCTTCAATTGGGGCTCAGTTGCCGCGGGCACGTCGCAGAGCTTCGAGTCCATTCGCACGGCCAACTTCGTCTCCACGGGACTGGCGCAGTTCTGCCACTACGCAGTGATCGCTCATACCCTGGGCGGCTCCTTCGCCAGTGGCGCTTCACGCGGCATCGGGGCCAGTGACCTCGTGGTCGCCCTGGGCGGCACGGTGGTCGGCGCGGGCCTGGGAACCCAGTCCGAACAGCAGGGCACGGTGATGCATGAGCTCGGCCATAACCTGGGTTTGCATCACGGAGGCGGTCCCGGCATCCCGGACCTCGACGTCAACTACAAGCCGAGCTACATGAGCGTGATGAACTACTTCTACCAGTTCACCGGCGTCCCGGGAGGGTTCACCTCCAATGGGCTGGATTACTCACACGGGACCAACGTCGGGACTCCGTTGGACGAGAGCAACCTGCTCGACTCCATTGGGCTGGGTTCCGGAGCCACGATTTCGGGAGGAGCCTCCTTTGGTACCAGGTATTTCTGTCCGGGCACGTCCGGGCCGCAAGTTGTGGGCAACGCATCGCAACCCATCGACTGGACCTGCACGGGGATCAGCGGCTCGCCGGTCCAGGCCTTCATCAACGGCGACACGTCTGGATATCAGGTCCTCCATGACTACAACGACTGGGCCAACCTCCAGTTCAATGGCGGTGACATCGGCGAGGGAGCGGTTCTACCGCCTCCGACATCCACCACCATCGATATTTCCGGCGTCACCGACAACGACGGCACGTTCACGCCGAGTGGCGGGGTGGACGACGCGAATGCAATCGAGGGGAGCTCGCTCGCCAGATTCGGGTCGTCCGGGTTCCTGTCTCCAGTGAGTGGCCAGCCGACCGTGAACGTGGGGAAGGCCGGCAAGACCTACCCGGTGAAGTTCCAGCTGAAGGACTCGAAGGGGAACTTCGTGACCTGGCTGAGCGCAGTGACGTCGGTTACGGTCGGCTCGACCAGCTGCAGCAATTTCTCGACGCAGACCGATCCGCTCACGACGACGACCTCCGGCTCTTCTGGCCTGCGCTACGACTCCACTGCCAATCAATTCATCTACAACTGGGCGACGCCCGCGAGATCCGGCTGCTACACGCTCAACGTGAACCTCGCCGACGGCACGCAGCAGCAGGCGAACTTCAACCTGAAATAGGATCTGGTTGGAATGGGGGCGGCCGGCCGGCCGCCCCCGCAGCCGGAACGCGTGGAAGTACGCGGTTTCAGAAGATGTCAATGCTCCTAAAGGCCCTTGACTTACACCCTGCACCGGTGTACCCTTTCGGTGATCCAGTGGCGTGAAGCAGCTGGGGGGGAAAGCTCCAGGGGCGGAAGGCGTCGAGGCAGACTGTAAGCGTGGTCACCTGCGGTCTGCGGAGCCAGTGGTGAACCCGAGCCGCCGTTATTCGATAACCGGCCGGTCGTGCGCGCACACGACGGCATGGAGGAGAACGGAATGAAGCTCGGATCGACGTTTCGTACTGGGATGAAGCAGCCGCTCCCGTCAGCCGCACGCGCCCTGCGCGTGCTTTTTATCGTCGCGCTGGTATCCATGGCGCTGCCCATCTGGCAGGGTCAGATACCGGTTGCCCATGCGGCGGGGACGGCGACAATCGACCCCTCCACCTGCAACCAGGCCGGGTTGACCAATGCCATCGCGCAGGTGGGACCCGGCGGAACGGTCAATTTCTCCGCCGACTGTTCAATGACCCTCACCTCATCCATCTCGATTTCACAGTCGCTCACCATCGACGGCAGCGGCCACACCGTCATCATCGACGGCGGCAATGCGACCCGGATTTTCGTCGTGACCACGCCCGCCAGTGCACCGAGCCTCACGACGTTCTCGCTCAACGCATTGACATTGGCTCATGGCAACGTGTCGGGCGGCACTTCGCCTGGCGACCGCGGCGCGGCCGTCTATGTGCCCGACTCGAATGGCGCCGACGGTGGTGGTCAGCAGGCCGACCTGGTGGTCAACGACGTCACGTTCGACTTGAACACAGCGTCGAGTTATGGCGCTGCGATCGAGAGCGACAACGGCAATGTCACTGTAAATAACAGCACGTTCACCAACAACACGGCAGGCATACATGGCGGAGCCATCAACAACAATGAAGTTCCTGGCTCGAGCGGAACCCCGATCTACTCGATGACTCTGAACGGTGACACATTTACCGGCAACTCGGCCGCGGATGGGGGCGCGATTGCCCTTGGAACGAATTCCCCGGCCACGATCATCAACAGCACCTTCTCAAGCAACTCCGCTTCCAATGACGGGGACGCGATTTTCGCATACGTGCCTGTTTTGATGTCCTTTGACACATTTGCCGGCAACCAAGGATCGGGCGCAGGGCTGGGGTTCGGGGATGGTAATGGCCGGTACACCTTGTACGCAACCATCCTCGCCAAAAACGGCAACGGCGGTGTCCTCAACTGTGGCTCGATCACCGGCTCGAACACCGCATTGATCTCCGATTCTGGCTACAACCTGGCCTATCCGAACAGCACCAACTGCGCCTTCGGGTCAAGCAGCACGGTGGGTGATCCGCAGCTCAGTGCGCTGCAAAACTACGGAGGACCGACGCAGACGCTGGCGCTGGCGTCGAATAGTGCCGCCATTGGATTGGTGGCGGCTTGCACCGGCAGCCAGGTCGCGAGTGACCAGCGAGGTGTGTCCCGACCACCCACAGGATGCGACAGTGGCGCATTCGAGGAAGTTCCCGCGAGCTGTCCGGCCCTTCCCAATTTCGGCAGCGGCTTCGGTGGCCAGACGTGTCTCACCGTGACACAGGGTGTCAACACGACCAGCGGTACGTTCAATCCGCCCCCCAGCCAGCCAGTCGCAAACAATGTCCTGACGCTCACTAATGGAGCCGGCCAGGGAGCAAGCGCGTTCTACGACGCGCCTATCGATGTCACCAAACCGTTCACAGCCCAGTTCGACTTTCTGGGGGGCGGGACGGCAGACGGCGCGACATTCGTCATGCAGTCGGGTAGCGCGGGCGCCCTGGGGTGCAATGGCGGCGATCTCGGAGTCGGATACCCTGCGAGCCCCAGTACGTGTGGCATCGTCTCCACCATCGGAACCAATCGCCCCATCGCTGCCATGACGCCCAGCGTGGACGTCGAGTTTGACCTGACCGGTGACGGCACGGGGAACTGCCCCAACGCGGCGCACATCGCCTTCGATGTGAACGGCGACACGAGCGACTTCACGCACCAGAATCAGTGCTTTACCGGATTTGGCAACGTCGCATACGTCTGGCTCACGTACGACGGCAGCAACCTTGACCTCTACGTGTCGGCAGACGGGTCCAGGCCGACCACTCCATCCATCTCTTTCCCCTCAGCCAACCTTTCCAGCCTGCTCGGGTCCAGCGCCTACATGGGCTTTACCGGCGCCACCGGCTCTTCGTCGGCGAACTTCACGATCAACAACTGGACGGTGACTCAGACGCCGCCCACGGCGGCTCCGGCGTTTAGCTCCGGGGAGAACGGCGCCTCCACCTGGGGCGGGACGTCTAGCAATCCTTTGAGTATCACCGGCACCGCTCCAGTGGGAAGTGCGGTGTCGCTGTTCTCGGGCAATAGCTGCAGCGGTTCCGCGCTGGGCACCGCCGTGGCCGACGGCAACGGGGCATGGTCGATTCCGGCGTCGGGTCTATCCGCCGGCTCGACCAGCTTCAGTGCCAACGATTCGTTGTCGGGCTCAGGCATCTCCGCCTGCTCAACTCCAATCACGGTCATCGTCGATCGGACATCTCCCAGCTCGACCGTGACCTTCCCCAGTCTCACACCCAACACGCCGTACCTCAACGCGGGCGGGTGGAACGGCGGATGCGGAACCTCGGGTATCGCTGGCGTCTGCGGCACCGCGTCGGACGGCTCGTCCGGGGTCGCTGCCGTGTTCGTTGCGATCGAGAACTCGGGTGGACTGTTCTGGAACGGCACCGACTTCACATCCACCGGCGCCTGGGTCAAGGCGACGGGCACGACCAACTGGAGTCTGGCGGTGCCGAGGCCAACCGATGGCGTGTATACCATCGCCTCGGCGGCGATCGACAACGCCGGTAACACTGAAGCGATCTTCGGCACCAGCATCTACGGCATCTGCGACGTGTCAGGCACCGGGGGCCAGCTGTCGCTGAATGGGGGCCAGCTCTCCCTGAACGGCGGCCTCTGCACGGTCAATGGCACAAGTGGTAGTACCGGCGTCTCCGGCCAGCTGTCCCTCAACGGCGGTCAGCTGTCGCTCAATGGCGGAACCGGGGGCCAGTTGTCCCTCAATGGCGGCCAGCTCTCATTGAACGGCGGGCAGCTGTCGTTGAACGGCGGAAGCTGTACCGTTCGGGATACCACCGGGACGTCGGGCACGCTCACTATCACGGGCGGGAATCTCAACAGCACGGGCGGCCAGCTGTCGCTGAACGGTGGCCAGCTCTCGCTCAACGGTGGCTTACAGGTGTCGGGCGGCC
>JAICWV010000096.1 GCA_025966365.1 Chloroflexota bacterium
AAGGCCAGATAGCCGCCGTTGTAGATGTACTTCTTCCCGAAGTAATCGCACCCGCTGGCTTCGGGGTTCTTACAGGTCACATACGTGCGGTGTGACTCGAAGCCAACACCCGATTTGGAAATACGGATGAAGCCGTCGTGATGGGACCAGAACCCGGCATAGCTCGAGAAATCAGCCGCAGGTTGCGCCTCTGCCGGAGACACAGGAAGCTGGATGCGTGACACGCCGAACCCAATCCCAATCCCAACCACCAGCGCAAGCAGGATAGAGCGCACAGGAACCTCCTTCAAAGGGGCGCGAACAAGGAACGATATACCGACCATCGTAGTCGCTGGCGGCGAGCGCGGGCTAAAGTCCTCCGCTACGGAATCGCACCCTCTTCAGTGAGCGGAACGTAACCGAGGAGCGTAGCCGAGGGCTTCAGCCCGCTTTCCGTCTATACTCCCCACTCGCCCTATCAGTCCCGAATCAGAAGCGCCGCCCTCGGAGCGTGGTCGATCAGAAACCGTGCGGTCTTGCCGATGGAATGCGGACCCGGCCGGCCACCTCGCCCGCGCACCACGACCAGGTCGGCGTCCCACTCTTCGGCCAGCTCGCGAATGACTTCATTGGTCTTTCCGCGCCGCACCGCCCGCTCCGGTTCCAGGGGCAGGAGCCTCGCCAGTATCGAGCAGGCACGGTCCACGACCTGCTCAGCGGCGTCCTGCTCCGCCGCCTCGATCTCGGCGTGCCGGTGCGGGCCCAGCGTCCGGTGATCGAGAAACCGCTCCCGGCCGTGTTCCAGCCCGGCTCGCCGCGCCTCGTCCACCACGTGCACCACCAGGACCGCGGTCACCTGTCCGGCGGCGATCAGCCGTACCGCCTCGGCCAAGAAGGCGGGACTTTCCGCCCCGCTGACGGGAAACAGAACTCGCATCACGGCACCTCCTTTGAGCGCTAGAGAGACGTGGTAACGGCAAGGCCCAGGATCGCCGCCGCCAGCAGGGGTGGCATCACGATCAGCCCGATACGAAAATACTGCCAGACGGAGACATCCAGCCCTTTGCGGCGCAGGAAGAGGAGCCAGATAAGGGTGGCCAGCGAGCCCAGGTGCGTCAGGTTGGGGCCGAGGTCGCAGCCCACGATGGTGCCGTAGATGAGGTCCAGGCGCGTTGTGCCCGTGGCGTGCACGGCATGGATGGCCGAGGTCATCACCAGCGCCATGGGCAGATTGTTGATGAGGTTGGCGCCAAGCGCCGATCCCACCACCGCCACGGAGATCTCGGCAATATGGCTTCCCCGCCCGAGGCTCAGCAGATCGCGGGCCAGACCCGCGGTAACGCCACTGTCCTCGAGGGCTTGCACCACCGACAACATGCCGGCAATGAACCCGAAGATTGGCCAGCCGATCTCTCCCACCAGTCCCGAGACCGAAAGCCTTCCTGCCTGCTGGAGAACCAGGGCCAGAGCCAGGGCGCCGGCCAGCGAGACCGGTCCCAGCGGTAAGGCAAGCGCCGACGCCACGCCGTAGGCTACCGCCAGCAGTGCCAGGACGATCCCGACCGCCCGCACGTCGACACCGGGGGCGCTGTGGCGCAAGGTAAACCGCCCCGCTATCTGCCGGCGGAAGAGGACGAAGAACAGGGTCACGTTCACCACGATCACCAGCAGGGCCGGCAGCCATAGCGCTCCCACGAACGACCCCAGGGTGAGGTGGAAGTGGTCGGTGAGGATGATGTTGAGGGGGTTGCTGACCGGAAGCGAGATCGAGGCGGTGTCGGCGATGAAGGTCGTGGCAAAGACGAAGGGCAGCGGATCGAGCGTCAGACGGGTGACCAGCGCGTAGACGATGGGGGTCAGCACCAGCGCCGTCGAGTCGTTGGCGAAGAACACCGAGATAACCGTGCCCAGCAGGAAGACGCCGAGATAGAGCCGGGCCACGCTGCCGTGCGAGACGTGTGCGATGCCGGCCGCCGCACGGTCCAGGATGCCGGACTGGTCGGCCAGGGCGGCAATCGCCATCATCCCCAGAAAGAAGAGGAAGATGTTCCAGTTGCCGAGCTCGACCTGCGCTACCTGGCGTGGCGGGACCAGACCCAGGATGACGGCGAGGATACCTCCGCCCAACGCGATGATCCCCTCATTCAGGCCGCGCGGGCGCGCAATGATGAGCCCGAGAGTAACGGCGAGAAGGGCGAGTGAGAGGACTACCTGGGGCCCGACGCTTCGATTCCCTCCGGCACCTGGCCGGCAAAGTTGGCGCTAAAGTTTTCACGGAAGAGCTGCGCCAGGCGGCGCGCCTGCCGATCGTACGCCTCCGGGTCCTGCCAGGTGTCGCGCGGCCGCAGAATCTCGTCCGGCACCCCGGGCACGTGCCCGGGCACGTCCAGTCCGAATATCTGGTCATGGTAGGTGGGGACGGTGTCCAGCGCGCCGGTGAGCGCGGCCCGCACAATGGCGCGTGTATCGGCAATGTTGATGCGGTTCCCGGTTCCGTAGGGGCCGCCGGTCCAGCCGGTATTGATGAGCCAGACCTTGCTCCCGTGCTGCTGCAGCCGCTCGCCCAGCATGCGGGCGTAGGTGACCGGCGGCAGCGCCAGGAAGGGCGCCGCGAAGCAGGTAGAGAAGTTCGGCTCCGGCTCCGTCACCCCCTTCTCCGTGCCCGCGATCTTGGCGGTGTAGCCAGAGAGGAAATAGTACCGGGCCTGATCGTTGGAGAGGCGCGCAATGGGAGGCAGAACACCGAAGGCGTCGGCGGTCAGGAAGATCACATGCTTCGGGTGGCCCGCGATCCCGCTGAGGTCCACCCCGGGTATATAGGAGATGGGAAAGGCGGCGCGGGTGTTCTCGGTCAGAGCGCCGCTGTCGAGGTCCAGCTCGCGCGTCTGGGGGTCGATGACCACATTCTCGAGCACGGTACCGAAGCGGTGAACCGCCGACCAGATCAGCGGCTCCGCCGCCTGGGAGATGTGGATGGTCTTGGCATAGGAGCCGCCCTCGAAGTTGAAGATGCCGCCATCGCCCCAGCCGTGCTCGTCGTCGCCCACCAGGGTCCGCTCGGGGTCGGTGGAGAGGGTCGTCTTGCCCGTGCCGGAGAGGCCAAAGAAGAGCGCGACATCGCCCGCCGACCCGTAGTTGGCGGAGCAGTGCATGGATAGCACGCCCTCTTTTGGCAGCAGGTAATTGAGGACGGTGAAGATGGACTTCTTGATCTCACCGGCGTAGCTGGTGCCCCCGATAAGGACCAGGCGGCGCTCGAGACTCAGGATGACGAAGACCTCGGAGCGCGTGCCGTCGATTCCCGGCTCGGCCACGAACGTGGGCGCGTCGATGACGGTGAATTCCGGCTCGCGGTCGGTCACGATCCCGGGAGGCGAGTTGATGAACATGTTGCGCGAGAAGAGGCTGTGGTACGCCGTCTCCGTGATCACGCGGATGGGGAGGCGGTACCGTGGATCGGCCACGGCGTAGGGATTCTGGACGAACAGCTCTTTGCCGTTGAGCGAGGCGAGCATGCGTCGGCAGAGATGGTCGAAGCGGTCCGGAGCGATCGGCTGATTGACCTTGCCCCACCAGATATCGGACTCGCTGAGCGAATCGCGGACGACGTACTTATCCTTTGGCGAGCGGCCGGTATGCCGGCCCGTCTCGAAAACGATCGGACCGTCCTGCGCGATCAGGCCCTCGTGGCGGCGCACTGCCTCCTCGTACAGAGCAGGCGCCGTCAGATTCCACTCCACCCGCTCGGGACTGTCTATGCCATGCGACTCAAGGCCATGGCGAGTACGAAGCTGTACCATTCATGTCTCCAGTCAATGCTGCCGGCCGGTGAAGCGCGGCCCGCACAATAATGCCATAGAAGCAGCGACGCCGCGGGGTCAGTGCAGGTAGGTTTTGAACCAGCTGACCAGCGTGGGCCACGCATCCTGTGACGTCTTTTCGTCGTAGCCCTGGGAGCCGGGAGTCATAAAAGCGTGGCCTGCCGGATAGGTCACCGCTTTGAAGAATTTCCCCTGCTCGGTGAGTGTATTCAGGATGTGCTCCCGATCCTGGGGTGGGGTGGACTGGTCCTTCGAGCCCCACATGATGAGCGCCGGCGCCGTCACCTTCGCCAGCTCTTCCGGCTCCGGATGGAAGCGGCCGGCATAGAAAGGAGCGATGCAGGCCAGGTCGTCGTGCCGCATGGCTGTCCACCAGGTATATCTGCCGCCCATGCAGAAGCCCACCACCCCAAAGCGGTCCGAGGTGACATCCTGACCCTTCAAGTACTGGATGCAGGCGTCGATGTCTCTCAGTGCCTGTTCCTGATCCAGCCCCTCCATGAGCGGGCGCGTGGTCTCCCAATTGGTTCCGATCTTCCCCCGATAGAGGTCGGGACCGAGCACGATGTAGCCCTCATCGGCCAGCCGCTTGCTGGTGTCCTGAATGTGCTCGTTGACGCCACCAGCCTCCATGATCAGAATGACTCCCGGATATTTCCCGCCCCGATCCGGCCGGGCGAGGTAGCCGCGCGGATATTCTCCGCCGCTCGTCACGCTGACAAACTGTCCCTGTGCCATGTGTCCTCCGGCGCCCTAGCGATAGTTATCGAACTGAATGGGAACGTCGTATCCCTGCTGCCGCACGGTCTGCTGGACGCGCTGCAGATCGTCCTTGCTCTTGCTGCTCACCCGCACCGCATCGCCCTGGATCTGGGCCTTGGCCTTGGGCACGCTGTCGCGAATCAGCTTGACGATGGTACGTCCCAGGTCCTGGGAGATGCCGCGCTTCAGTCCGATCCGCTGCCGAACCGTCCCGCCGCTGGCGGGCTCGACCGGCCCGAAGTCCAGCACCTTCAGATCGAGGCCGCGCCGCACCATCTTCGATTCCAGCACGTCGATCACAGACTTCAGCACCATATCGGAGGGAGCGGCGATGACGACGGCGTCCTTCTCCAGTTGAATGGAGGCATTGGCGCTCTTCAGGTCATAGCGCTGCTTCATCTCACGCTGGGTCTGATCCACGGCATTGACCAGCTCCTGCCGGTCAAAGTCGGACACGATGTCAAAAGAGCTTTCACCTGCCATGCCGTCACCCTACTCCGTCATTCGAGCACTGCTTTGTCGGCCATGCCAAACCTGCGAGGGCGATGTGACGTCGCCGGATTGGAAGGATGGGGGCCATATGCCACGCGAAGTGTAGGGGCGATGTGCAATCGCCCGCCCACAGCTGGCATCTCCTGTGTCCGATGATCTCGACACGGTCGCGTCTGTAGCCGGACCGTCCATGGGCCGGAATGATCATGCCCGGTGCAATCCCACCCGGAACGCGGAAGTTCCGGCTACAGGGCGGAAACAGGTCGGATGAACCGACACCCTCGATGCGGGACGCCGGCCACGAAGGAACCGTCCTGCATTGGTGTGCGACCGGCGAGTTGCCGGGGTACGCGACGAAGCCGGCCTGCGGTCCGGCGGCCGATTGCAAATCGGCCCTACGCTTCGGAGAATCGAAATGCAAAAACGTGGGTCGAACCCCTCTCAATCTTCAGTTCGGGTTTCGGAGCGGATAGGATGTAAGACGGTTCCTCTGCGGCCGGCTCATCGGAACTCGGGCGCATCCGAAAAACCCTCATAGCTCATGCCTCGTGGCTCACAACTCCTAGCTACCTGAGTCTAGCGCGGTTCTCGGGAGGCAACGATGAAGGTCGCCATCATCTCCGACATCCACGGCAATCTTTATGCCCTGGAGCGGGTTCTGGAGGACATCGAGCGCGAAGCGCCCGACCGGATCGTCTGCCTCGGCGATGTCATCGCCTTCGGCCCGCAGCCGGACGAAGTATTGAAGCGCGTGCGAGATCTCGGTTGCCCGGTCGTGATGGGCAACTGCGACGTCTTCTTCGTGGAGTGGCCGCTGCCCGCGGAGGACAGCCTGAACTATGACCGGGTGAAATGGGCGGTCGAGCGGCTCTCGCCATCCGATCTCGAATTCATGGCCTCCTTCCAGCCCACCGTGGCCGTACCCCTGCAGGATGGAGCCTCGCTCCTCTGCTTCCACGGTTCGCCACGCTCCAACACGGAAATGATCCTGGCGACGACGCCGGAGGACGAGCTGGCCGAGATGCTGAGCGGCTTCGACGCCAGAGTGATGGTCGGCGGCCACACCCACTTGCAGCTCATCCGGCGGATGCCGGAGACCGTGGTCGCAAACGCGGGCAGCATCGGCATGCCCTTCAACCCAGGCGATCACTCCACCTTCGTCCCCTGGGCCGAGTGGGCGCTGTTCGAATTCTCGGATGGCGGGCTAAGCGTGGGCCTGCGCCGAACAGCACTGGATGTGGCGGAGATGACGGCCAGGGCCACGAACAGCGGCATGCCGGGCATCGAGCAGTGGCTGGCCGCACGCCGGCGCTGACCCGTTCTCCGTGCACACCATTCTCCAGCTCCTCCTGGCCTGGGCCATTGACTTCATCATCAACGTGGTGCCGGCCTTCATGCCGCCCTCGTGGACGTTGCTCGCCTTCTTCTATATCCACTTCCATCTGCCGCTGCTGGTCCTCACCATTGGCGGGGCAACCTCATCCACCCTGGGCCGGCTGGTCCTGGCATGGGAGGCACAGCACTGGGGCCGGCGCATCATCTCCAAGCAACAGAAGCGCGAGATGTCCGCCCTGGGAGCCTGGCTGGCACAGCGGCCCAGCTGGCAGATCCCCCTGGCGGTGCTGGTCTTCTCGCTGGGCCCGGTTCCCTCCAACGCGATCTTCATCGCCGCCGGCCTCGCGTCCCTGCGCATGCTTCCGGTGGTGGTCGGCTTCTGGGTGGGGCGGGTCATCAGCTACACCATCAATGCCTACCTGACTCACAGGATCGTGAGTACGTTCCACGGGATCGTGGAGCAGTACGTCACCAGCGTGAGCGGCTGGATCTTCCAGATCGTCGCCATCGTGGCACTGGCCGGCTTCACCTTCATTCCCTGGACCCGAATCCTCCATATTCAAGTACCGGGGACGACCGAATCAGCGAGCGACTCGTAACCAGTCGGGCCCCGGACTGCGGGCTGAAGCCCTCCGCTACGTCGTGAGCACCGTACCTGTAGCCGAGCGCTTTAGCGCGCCGTGCCCCACGGAATGGCGAAACGCCCGAGGGATAAGGCCCCCGGGCGGATGATCGCGGCGAAAGACTGTTTGCGTGCTGGCCCTTCGCTATTCGGTTGTGAAGCCAGCATAACATGAAGCGGCGATGAACGCAACATGAATCTAAAATGAAATCCCGCGCAGCGGTAGGGCCGTTCTCCTCTCTTCCGAGAGGGCGGATCGGACGTGCTGGTCGACAAACTCGACATCCCGGCGATCCAGTCCTACGAGGCGGGCGCAGGGAACATCGAAGCGGCGGGGTGCCCGCAGTAAGGAGCACGATTGGGGGTAGTAATCCGCTCTAAGCAGGCACATAATAATCCCGTGCTTCGGGCGCTTCCGCAGCCAAGTCATTTCGAGGAGGAGAGGATCACGTGCACGCACCTATTTCGTTTGGCAGATTGAGCCGGATTATTACCGCCGTCGCTTTGAGCACGGTGTTGCTGACCTCGTCGGTCTTCGCGGCGCGGCCACATGCCTCGACCGTGAATCTGACGATGTACTTCCCCATCGGGGTCGCCGGCCCGCTGAACAGCCTGATGACACGGCTGGTGGCGGACTTCAACGATACGCATCCCGACATTCACGTCAATCCGGTCTTCGCCGGGGACTATGTCTCTGCTTCCGCCAAGGCTCAAGCCGGCATTTCGGCAGGCTCGCCGCCGGATGTAGCCGTGCTGCTCGCGGCCGATCTCTTCAGCTTCACCGATGAGCACGCGGTGCTTCCGCTGGACAAGTACTTCACCAAGAAGGAGCTGGCCGACTACTGGCCCGCCTTCCTCGCCAACGGCCGGCTGCACGGCCACATCTACAGCATCCCCTTCCAGCGCAGTACCCCCGTCCTTTACTACAACAAGGCCATGTTCTCGGCTGCCCACATCAAGAAGGCTCCCTCCACCTGGGCCCAGCTGGCCAAAGACGCGCAGAAGCTGACCCAGCGCGATTCCTCTGGCAATGTGACCCGCTACGGCGTCGAGTTCCCGTCCGACGGGACCGTCTACTGGATGTGGGAGGGCCTGGTGCTCGAAACCGGGCAGAAGCTCTTCAACTCGACCGGCACCAAGGTCTACTTCAACTCACCCGGTGCCGTCAAAGCGACCAACTTCCTGATCGACCTCTCGCACAAGTACCACGCCATGGCGTCCGGGGTGCTGCCCTGGGGCGGCGCTCCCACCGATTTCACCGGCGGCAAGGTCGCCATGATCTACCACTCCACCGGGAGTCTCTCCGCCATCCTGGCCGCCGCCAAGTTTCCCGTCGGCGTTGCCTTTATGCCCAAGGACAAGACCTACGGCGCCCCCACCGGCGGCGGCAGCCTGTATGTCTTCAAGGGCATCCCCGCCTCGCACGTCAAGGCGTCCGTCACCTTCATCAAGTGGATGACCTCCCCGGTACGCGCGGCGCAGTGGAGCATCGAGACCGGCTATGTGGCGGTGCGCAAAAGCGCCTTCAAAACACATGCCATGAAGGTGTTTGCCAAACAGAATCCGCAGGTGCTGGTGGCCCGCAATCAGCTCAAATATGCTCAGGCCGAGCTCGCCACCCATCAGGACCAGCAGATTCACCAGTTCATCGACGACCAACTGGATGCGGCCATCTCCGGGCAGAGTCCGACCAAAACCGCCCTGCAGACCGCCCAGCAAGAGTCAAATCAGATCCTGTCCCAGTTCGGTAAATAACTCTTCGTCCCCCCGGTTCCGCTCTTGCAGCGGGACCGGGGGCGCACGAGGTCATGTGTGGCTACGCGCGCAACCGGATCCCGGAATAGATACGGCAATCCGTTCCTGCCCTATTTCCTGCTGGCTCCGTCCCTGGCAGTTCTGGCACTGTTCACCTTCTGGCCGGCGATCCACGTCGGCTGGTTGAGCCTGTACCGGAACAACCTGGCCTCCAACGGGCCGCATTTCACTGGCCTCACCAACTTCGCCACCATCCTGGACGACCCGCAGTTCCGCACGGTGCTGTTCAACACGCTCGAGTTCGTGGTTGGCACCGCGGTGCCGTCCATGGCGCTGGGCCTGACCATGGCGCTCCTGCTCAACCGCCAGCGCATCCTCAGCCCGCTCTACCGTGTGGCCTTCTTCTACCCCACCCTGGTGCCGATGGTCGGGGCCGCCACCGCCTGGGCGTTCATCTATACGCCCGGATACGGCCTGATGGACCGCGTGCTCCACCTCTGGGGCGGAGGCAGCCTCAACCCGCTGGGCGACCCCAAGCTGGCGCTTCCGGCGCTGATCGCACTCTCCATCTGGCGGATGTCCGGCTACCTGATGATCTTCTTCCTCGCCGGACTGCAGAGCGTCCCCACCGATGTCCAGGAAGCGGCGCGGGTGGACGGCGCCGCGTACCCGACCATCCTGCGCCGCATCATCATCCCGCTCCTGGGCCCGACCTTCGTCTTCGTGGTGATCATCGCCATCGTCAATACGGCCCAGCTGGTGGACCAGCTGTATGTAACCACCGGTGGCGGCCCCAACAACGCCACCAACCTGCTGCTCTGGGACATCTACCAGCAGACCTTCTCCTTCCAGGATCAGGGCATTGCCGCCACCATGACCGTCGTTCTGGTTGGCGCACTCCTGATCTGTGCCGCGCTCAACGCCTTCCTCCTCGACCGGCGGACGCACTATGACGACTGAATCGACAGCGGAGCCGCTACTGGATGACGATCCGGGCGAGGCACCCGCGGGTATCGCCCCCGGCTCCGCCGCCGACCTCGCGACCACGCGGCCGGCGCCCACCCGCGCCGGTGTTTCGCTCTGGTCCCGCCTGCTGCGGCAGGGGACGGCCAACGTGCTTTTGCTGGCCGCCGCCGTCTTCTGGCTGATTCCACTGCTCTGGAGCATTGCTGCCTCGCTCGAGGGACCGGTGCAGATCACCGCCGACGGCTGGGGCTGGCTGCCCACCCACCCCACCGGCGTCAACTTCGTCAACGCCTGGAACGACGGGAATTTCTCGATCTACCTGGTCAATACCGTCATCATCGTGGCCGGCATCATCCTGGTGCAGGGCGTGACGGTGAGCCTGGCGGGGTACGCCTTTGCCCGGTTCGACTTTGCCGGGAAGCGGCTGCTCTTCACCCTCTACCTGCTCCAGATCATGGTGCCGGTAACTGCGCTGGTGCTTCCCAACTACCAGACCATGAGCAGCCTGCACCTGATCGACACCAAGTGGGCCATCATGCTGCCCTACTTCGCCAGCGGCTTCGGCACCTTCCTCATGCGGCAAGCCTTTCGAGGCGTCCCCCCGGAGTTGGAGGATGCCGCCATTCTGGACGGCGCCGCCTGGTGGCAGACGGTGCGGTACGTCTATCTGCCACTCACCCGCCCGTCGCTGGCCGCCTTTGCACTGGTCTCGATCGCCTTCCACTGGAACGACTTCTTCTGGCCGCTGATCGCGACCAACTCCTCCTCCAACCGCCCCATCTCGGTGGGTCTGGCGCTCCTGACGGCGTCACAGGAAAGCGGCACCCAGTGGAACCTGATCATGGCCGGGGTGGTGATCGTGGTGCTCCCGCTCCTGATCGTCTTCCTGATCTTCCAGCGCGCCTTCATCAACAGCTTCGCCCGCTCCGGCATCAAGTAGCCGTTGTACGCCCGCCGAAAAAAGGCCGGGTCAGCCGCCACCGCGCCCATCAGGGCAGAGACCGCGCGATGGCGGCGACCACGGTAACCCGAGCTTTTTCGGAGCGTCCCACTGAGCGTCCTCGCCCCTCGACAGGTTGGCCTCTGTCGAGAGCAACGCCTCCGGACGTCCGATCCCTTCCCAGGCACGCTCACCATACGCGTATTCGCGATAACCGTACAGAGCCGGCAGTCCCCTGCCGTGGCGGGACTTCCGTCGCTGCCGGCAGTTTCTGTAGCACCATGCGCCCCGGAAACCGCGCGCCCTACCCCCGGAAATGTAGGGGCGATGTGCAATCGCCCGCCGCTCCACAGAGCGGCTTTGGTGCGTGCATCCCCGGAGCCATGACCCGGACCAATGTCCGGTCGGGGCCGGCCCCCCGATTCCACCCGTGCGGCGGGTACGCGGAAAGGGCCCGCCTGTTCCCGAGACCCATATCCCTGGGTGGCGAGCACCAGAAGCTGTGCTGTGGCACAGCGGGCGATTGCACATCGCCCCTACATCTCAGGCTCGCGATTGCATAGCGCCCATACACCGCCCTGTCCAGCGAGTGTAAATCGCCCATACACATTCGCGTACGAGCCTACCTGAGTCGCGCTGTACATGACCGTCGACAGCAAGTACCTGGCATGCAGAGTCAGGGCGCGTATTTCCGTCGACATGCAGCTGACCGGGGTGGAGGCGCAGAGCGTCAATTACTCCGAGCGACTGCCGCGCTACCGAAAGAGAGCGGCGGGCACCTTGAGATCATCCCGGGCGTAGAGGGTCTCCACGGCCCCCGAATCATCGGCGCTGCACGCGGTAGCCAGGGCGTCGAGGAGATCATCGTACTCCGGGCCTGTATCCCCTTTGTAGGCTGCCTCCATGCGGCCCCATTCGTCCCATGGGAGCATCTCAACCTTGTTCAGCGCGGCCAGATCTTTCACGGCGTTGCCCCTGATCTCACCTGCTCCCCAGTTGTCGGTTCCGTAGACCCCGAAACGAGAGGCGTCGATCTCGCCCCGCCGGAACGCGCTCCAGGCTTCCCCTCCGCTCAGAAAATCATCGGGTCGCAAATCCTCGGGATGTGACAGGACTGACTGCCCGAGGATCTCGGAGTCGACACGGATCCAGCGATCCTGGTCTGCATCCCAGTACTCGGTGATCCAGTGGTCGAGTGCCTGGTTCGGCTGAAAGTAGTTGGCAAAGCCGCAGCGAACGCGGGCGGGGACGCCGCGGTAGCGCAAAAGGGCACAGCTGAGCACCGCAAAGTGCCGGCAGGTGCCGATGACGCGCTTCTCCGGCTCGCGGGCGACGCTCAGGGGAGCGGGATCGAGCGCCAGCAAAGCCTGCACGATATCGGCGGCGGCCCGCAGCTGGTTTTCCGCGAACCGCTCCCAGGGCATACCAATGGATTGGGCATCGTTGGGCTGGATCACCAGGGTGTGCGCTGGAAAGCAAATCTCCAGGGGATGCCCGATTACCGGCTCCAGCACAGCGTCACCAACCTCGTCCAGGTTCGTCAAGGGCCCCGGCGCGGCATAGTCGATCACGTCCACCTCTCTATCTTCATGGCCCTGTTCAGACCTCTTCCAGACATTGATTCAATGTAATGGCGGCGTTACTGTAGGGGTACTCCTTATGGGCGTATGCAGTCCGGGAACCCCTTCAGTGATCGACCTCAGTGAGACCGAGGAATCGGTCGTCCCCCCGACCGAGACAAAGGCACGCCGGCAGCGAATGCGCGAACGATTCGGGCTGCCGTGGCCGAAGACGAGCGTCGGCGGCCCCTTCTTTGGGGATGACCTCCTGCTGGTCAACCGCACAGCGCTGCGCTGGTTTGTCTATCTCGACTGGCATGCGCTTGACGTTCTCCAGCCGTTTGAGACCCGGTGCGTCCAGCGCGGGCGCACCGTCCGCGTCTCAGTTCGCGCGATGGAGACCTCCGAAACATCGTCCACCATATCGGTTGACCTGGTTCCGGACGCACCTGGCGTGGAGGTGCTCGACATCTCGGGCGGGGAGAACTTCTTCGATCTACGCCTCCTGACCGGCGGCGTGGATGATCAACTTCTTCATCCCGACGCCGAGCCCGTCGACGAGCTCGATCTGGCGAGCGAGGTGAAAGATGCGCTCGCCGTGGCCGGAGTGCACACGGTTGGAGATCTCAGGCGCGCTGAAGCGGATCGGCTCCTCGACCTGGCCAACTCCTTCCCGCAGGCTCGCCAGGCGATCTTCCGGCTGATGACCATGCGGCGTCATGGCCTGTAGAGACTGGCGTTCGCGGACTGCAGGAGAGGTTGTCGCGGCCCACGCCGGGAACCCGCAAAGCGCCCACTAACTCAGGGCCTTCTGGCATCCGCGCGCGGGCGTCTATACAATTCCACCGCGTATGAAGGAGGCATGTTCTTCCGCGAGCCTGCCTGAGCCCCCCGCCCATGAGGGTCGAGAGCGACTACCTGGCACGCGAGGCCACGGCGCGTATCGCCATCGACAAGCGGTTGGCCGGGGCGGGTTGGCGCGTCCAGCCGTACAGGTCGGTCAACCTCGCCGCCGGGCGTGGTGTGGCGGTGCGCGAGTTCGTCCTGGAGAAAGGGCACGGGCGTGCCGATTACCTCCTCTTCCTCGACGGCCGGCCCACCGGCGCCGAAACCCACTTCACCAACCTCTACGATCCCGACGCTCGCAGCCGCCGCGTCTTCTCCTTCCCCCGGCCGGAAACCCTCGCGGAATGGGCGCGGCAGATC
>JAICWV010000130.1 GCA_025966365.1 Chloroflexota bacterium
CGCAGCTCGTTGGTCCGGGCGAAGGTGCTGTCCAGATTGCGGCCGAACTTCACATTCGCCAGCGCCGTCGCCTCGTGCACGATTGCCTCGGGTTCGTTCTCGCGCACGGCTGTGCGCACCGCATCCGCATCGAGTAGATCGACCAGCACCGGTTTCGCGCCCAGCGTCCGTAGCAGCTCCCCGCTCGGGGGTGAGTTGTGAGTACCGATCACCTCATGTCCGGCATCAATCAGCTGGGGAACGAGCCGGGTGCCGATGGCACCGCTCGCTCCCGTGACAAAGACTCGCATGACTGCTCCTTTTCCCTTTCTGTCACATCCCTCGCATCTGGGGGGTCACTCTTATGACACCTGGCAATGGGAAGATGTGACTGATGGATGAGATCGAGTGGCTGGCCGGGCGCTTCGAGGAGCACCGGCCCCGTTTGCGGGCGGTGGCGTACCGCATGCTCGGCTCGCTGGCAGAGGCGGACGACGCGGTTCAGGAGGCGTGGGTGCGGCTCAGCCGGTCCGACCCGAGCGCGGTCCAGAACCTCGAGGGATGGCTCACCACGGTCGTCGCGCGCGTCGCGCTGAATATGCTCCGCTCGCGCGCGACGCGGCACGAGACACCGCTGGACGGGCACCTGCCCGATCCCATCATCGACCCCGCGGATGGGGCCGATCCCGAGCACGAAGCCCTCCTGGCCGACGCGGTCGGGCTGGCGCTACTGGTCGTGCTCGAGACTCTCAGCCCGGCCGAGCGGCTCGCCTTCGTCTTGCATGACATGTTCGCGGTGCCCTTCGAACAGATCGCGCCACTTGTCGAGCGGTCTCCCGAGGCTGCCCGCCAGCTTGCGAGCCGCGCCCGACGCCGCGTGCGCGGCGCCGCGCCTCCTCCCGACGCCGATCTGAACGCGCAGTGGGAAGCGCTCGACGCCTTCCTCGCGGCCGCGCGAGATGGGAACTTCGACGCGCTCGTCGCCGTGCTCGATCCCGACGTGATCCTGAGGGCGGACGGCGGAGCCGTGCTGCCGTCACAGGAAGTCCGGGGAGCCGAGACGGTCGCCGGCCAGGCGCTCATGTGGGCGCAGGCCGACCAGACATTCCGACGCGCGCTCATCAACAGTGCTGCTGGTGTCGTGGGATTCCGGAGTGGGCGGCCGTTCGCGGTGGGGACGATCGCCGTGAGAGGCGGGAGGATCGTGGAGATCGACATCCTGGCCGACCCCGCGCGTCTGGCTCAACTCGACCTGATGACCTTCGGTGACAGAGCGCCATAGAACGCGTGTGAGGAGCCACGGATACGGGTTCTGACGTTGAATCTGTGGGGACAGCGCGGAGACTGACCGAGCGATCATTCCGTCATGCGGCGGGCACCTCCGTCAGCGTGCCGGTCCGGCAGTCGTACACAAATCCCCGGACCCGAATGTTGCCCGGAATGAACGGGCTCTCCTTGATGCGGTTGACGTCATCCCGCACGCTCTGCTCCAGATCCGGGAACGGGAGAAAGTCGATGTTCGAGGCATCCACTCCTGTCTCATCGGCCAGTTTCTGCTGCAAGTCCTCGTTGGTGAAGGACAGCATGCCACAGTCGGTGTGGTGAATGACCGCGTACTCGTTGGTTCCCAGCAGGTGCGACGAGATGATGAGCGACCGGATCGCATCATCCGAGGCCCGGCCCCCGGCGTTGCGGATAACGTGGGCATCGCCGATTTCCAGCCCCAGGAACTTTTCCGGATGGAGCCGTGCATCCATGCAGGTGACCACGGCCAGCCGGCGCGCCGGGGGCGCGGGGAGGTCGCCCTGGTCAAACGTTTCCGCGTATGCCTGATTCGCCTGAACGAGCTGGTCGGTCATTGACATATCTGCCTCCTACAGCGGGCAGCTTCCCAGCTTCATGCCGCCAGTTTAGCCCTCAACCGCCACGAGATCCAAGGCAAATGGTCCGGACTGTTTATGCGGGTGCCGGGGACCGAGCGGGCTTCCCGCCGGGCTTCGCTCTTCCCCGCAAGCGCGCCGGTCATCTGTGGCTGACTGGGTGTGTCCGGGTATCAGGGACGGCACATGGCTGTAAGCGGGAGCGGTGAGGTATGGCATCGGGAAGCGGTCGATGTCCGGCCCGGACCGGGTCAGGGCCGCTCGAGCCGAACGGAGTCTCCCACCTCGATCTTCCCGGGAGCGAGGACGCGAGCATACGCGCCAAGGCACGCACCGAAACCGCCGCCTATGGAGATACGGTTGTGGCGCGCGATGGCGCGAATCACCTCCTGGTCCTGTGGCAACCCATCCTGCGCCAGGGTGGGTACGGCGCAGCGCGGGGTCGGCTTATCCAGCTCCAGCACGGCGCTTTCCCCGATATACATGCGCGCGCCGGCCCAGTCATTCTCCTCGAAGGCTGCCCGGTCCGGGAGATCAAGGAGGAGATTGGGGCGGAATCGCGCTGCGTCGAACCGGCTGCCGGGCGAGAGCTGCTGGAGTCGAGCCAATGTGGCCACGGTGATCAGGTGCAGAGGGCCATAGTCGAAGAACGTTCCTTTCGGACCGTTCAGCGTGGCGTCGACGACCTCTCGTTTACCCTCCGGGACGAATGCTCCACTGACGATCGGGTCGGCTCGCTCAATCGCCCTCTCTTCGGGTGGGAGGGCGGACAGATGGACTGCACGCCCGAGAAACGCCGAGAGGTTCGCATCGATGTCGGGATCCTGGCTGGACACAACCTCGCCATTTGGCAAGGTGACGGTCACGTTCGGCGCGTCTTCTTCCACTCTGGCTGCCAGACGAAGCATCCGGCCCCACTTGCGCGGGTACTTTGCACTGACGATGCGCCCGGTCTGGCTGTCGGCCAGCGCCCAGGTCCGGTCACGCTCGAGGCCGCGAGAGTCTATCCAGGCGCGGAGGAGATCTTCGCCCCGCATGGACTTGACCGGGTAGCGGAAGAGACGGGCAATCATGCCCTCATTATCGGAGCTGGCATCCCGGAGAATACGGGTGATGCCTGATTGGAGCGATACGCTCGACGTCGACGGCCGCCGCAGCTATACCTGCCATCTCCCGGCGCAGGTCACTGTGCCCGTGGCGCTGGTGGTGGCGCTCCATGGCCGCAACCTGACCGTGGACGAGATGCGCCGCATCACCCATCTGGACACGATCGCGGATCGCCACGGCTTCCTGATCGCCTATCCGGAAGGCCATGGACGCAGCTGGAATGACCGCCGCGGCAACTCACCGGCCGAGCAGGAGGGGGTTGACGACGTGCGTTTCATCGGCCGTCTCATCGATCGCCTGGTCGAGCAGCACGGGATTGCCCCAGACCGAATCGGCGTGACCGGTCTCTCGAATGGGGCGGTGATGTGCCACCGACTTGGTCTGGAGCTTGGCGATCGCATCGCCGTGATTGCGCCGGTGAGGTGATCTGGCAATTCATGGCCGAACACTGGAGCTCCAGCGCCGGCCGCGCACTCAACAGGAGTGGCGCGGGCTAGACGAGCGGGTGCCGGGGCATCACTGGTGCACGCCTTCCGGGCGACAGTGGTGAGCATCGTCTGCGCAGAGCCGTGCTCGCCATCGGAGCCGGGGCCGGGTTCATCGGGGAATGATTGGGGAGAAGAGTCTGCTCCCGGGCATGGTCTCGTCACCGCCTCCGGGCAGGCCGGGGGAAGAAATTGGGCTCATTGCTCTCCGCGCTCTGCTCGAAGGACCACGATATGCGAAAGGGCGGCGAGGGTTTCCCCTCACCGCCCTTGACTACTACCCAGTCAGGAAGTAGGAATCTAGCCGCCAAAAAACGCGGCCAGGTCCGCGGGAACTCCGGGGGCGTAGGTCGTGTTCCGGCCGTGACCACCGGTGTAGTACACGTCGTACGGACCCTCCGGGCCCGGGTTGGCGATGGTGGCGTGGTCAGCGGCCAGGACTGCCATGCAGGTGGACGGATCGGGGCCGAAGATGTCGTGGAACACGTAATTTGCCAGCGACTGGTAGTCGTAGAACGTGTTCTGGCCGATGGTGATGGGGAGCGGTGCGCCCTGCACCATGCCCAGGAACTGAGCCGGCAACATGCTGCAGGTCGACTGAAGCGCCGACTGGGACAGGTACGGGTCGTTGGGCAGGTCGGCGTAGCCGTACTGGGCATCCGTCGATACGCACCCGCCGTGCGACACACCGCCGTTGGGCAGGGTGACATACTGACCGGAATCGAAGTCGAAGAAGGTGTCGTTGGTGCAGTTATACGACGGGTTGGATGTGCTTCCGTTCGCCGCCATGGCAGGGGACGCGAAACCGGCACCCAGTGTGGCCGCGGCAAGGACAGCAGCCGATACGGCTGCGAGCATTCTCGTTCTCAAAATCATCAAGGTCTTCCTTTCGATTAGTTCAGGTACCCGGGTGCTTCAGGCATTCGTTGACGGGGTCCAGATTTACCTGCTGACGGGCCCGGTTCGAGTAGACGTCGCCCGGCGACACCGGTCCGACGACTCCAGACTGGATCAGATGATTGACATCGTCACGCACACCCAGGGTGGTCGCCAGATACGCTGAGCACTCGCCCAGATTTGAGCCGCCGTGCTCCCATACCGTCACTCCTGGGTTGTTGGTTGGCGTCCAGTTTCCAGCCGCAAACGCTGCCGGTCCCGGAGCCATACAGGCCATCGCGACCGCACAGGCCGCGACAAGACGAAACTTCTTCACATAGAACCTCCCCTTCTCTGTGACTTCGGTTGGATGCCGGCACAACAACCACCGTTACCACGGTAGCAAATTGTCAACAGAAGAAGGCTTCTGATCC
The DNA here is from genome assembly GCA_025966365.1 of Chloroflexota bacterium. Lineage (GTDB taxonomy): Bacteria > Chloroflexota > UBA5177 > UBA5177 > UBA5177 > JAICWV01. The sequence continues at coordinate 4,762 of JAICWV010000130.1, forward strand.
GGCTCCCCGCATCACGCGGCCGGCGCGCACGGAGTCAGTGCTGGCCCAGGCAGAACGGGTGGCCGGCGGGACTTGCGTAGACCGCGAACATCTCGTCCCCGTCCGGGTTGTCGGCCGGTTTGCTCGCCGGTTTCAGGAGCCGCGCGCCCAGCGCCATCGCTTCCTCGTGCGCGGCCTGAAGGTCATCGACATGCAGGTCGAGGTGGAGCTGCTGCTGCTGCGTTCCGTCGGGCCACTCGGGGGGAACATGGTTCGGCGCCAACTGAATACCCAGCCGCCATTCGCCGTCGACCAACACGCTGTGCCAATCGTCGTCCGCCACGACGGTGCCGCCCAGCAGGCCCGCCCAGAAGCCGCTCTCGGCGGCAATATCGGCAGCGTCGATAACGATGATCTGTCGCTCGATTTTCATGGAGCGCTCTCCCGATAGCCCAGGCTGGACAACATAGTTTGTCCTTACCTGGGTCCCATGCGCCACTTCTCCGGCCAGAGCTACAACCGGACTGCGGGCTAAAGCCCTCGGCTACGGAGGCGCGGCAACCGGCGATGAGCGTTTAGTCGGGGCCGGGTCAGGGTCCCGGCCCGCCGGTTCCCTTGGTGCGGGCGGGCCGACACCGGAGGGCGGCCCCGACCAGACCGATCACGCCAGTCCCACATCCACAGGAGGCGTAGCGGAGGGCTTTAGCCCGCAGTCCGCCGCACGGTTTATCCACCGTGGCAGGGATCGGCGCTGACCGGAAAGGGCCACTCCGGTCCAGCCGGCGCGGGCCGGTTTGCCCTGCCGCCCGGGCAACCAGGCCCTTTCGGCATTCTTCGCTGCTCCGTATCGTGACCCTCGTCCTCACAAACGCCAGGAGTGAGAGCCCCCTGATGCACTCCCTCACCTGCTCCATCCGTGACTTCAATGCCGCTGCCGATACCTGCACCGTCGAGGTCCAGGGCATCGGCATCGTCGATGCCTGGATCGATGGCGTCGCCATCGCCCCCACCGTCGATCGCTCCTTCATCGTCGCCGGCGCCCCCGGCGTCATCACCGTCCCCGATATCAATCGCCCCTGCGATGCCACCCTCATCCAGGTCACGCCTCCCGGCGACCCCGTCTCCTACGACCCCGATCAGATCGTCACCTACACCGGCTCCCTCCTGGTCGATACCGATATCACCGGCGCCGGCTGCCAGGATGTCACCTTCCCCACCCCCTATTCCTCCGTCCCCGTGGTCAATGCCTCCGCCGCCCATCCCGCCGCCGTCACCATCTCCAATGTCACCGAGACCGGCTTTACCGCCTGTGTCACCGGTGGCCGCGTCTCCTCCAAACACGCCGTCTCCTACTCCAGCAAGTCCACCAAAACCTCCACCGCCACCAAAAACAAGGCCCTCACCGTCGATCACAACGAGGTCGAGGTCGGCACCCACTACATCCTCGACTTCAAAGACGATGACGTGGTCTTCACCGTCGAAAGCAAGGACACCCCCGCCCGCAACCAGGTCACCGCCACCCTCTCCGATGCCTTCAAGGCCGGCCTCGGCTCCGCTTCCCGCGGCGCTTTCCCCTACGTCGAGATGCAGTTCGATCCCGGCAATACCACCACCCTCACCGTCCCCACCGGCCTGGCCGGCCTCCCCATCGCCTGGGATACCGCCATCGTCAATGACTACGGCCTCTGGGACCCCGCCACTCCCACCGACTTCGTCGCCAAGGAAGCCGGCCTCTATCACGTCGATGCCCAGATCAACTGGCTCGCCTCCTCCGCCGGCGTCCGCTTCACCAAGATCGTCGTCAACGGCGTCCCTTTCGTCGATCCCACCACCGTCGGCACCAGCGCCGATAAGGCCAAGGCCGGCGTCAGCGGCGACGTCCATATGCAGATCGGCGATGTCCTCACCATCGTCGGCGCCCAGACCACCGGCGCCGATCTCGCCATCGACTACGCCCAGATGGCCGCCTACCTGGTCCAGGGCGCCTCCACCGGTACCGCCACCCGCGTCTCCTCCGCCGCCGATCTCCCCCTCTCCGCCTCCCCCCAGACCATCAGCTGGGACACCACCGATACCGCCACCCCGTCCACCATGCACGATGCCACCGGCCAGCCCACCCGCCTGGTCGCCCCCGCCGACGACCACTACCTCATCGCCGGCCGCATCGTCTATGCCCCCGGCGGCGCCACCAATGTCTCCGTCCAGCTCACCAAGAACGGCACCGACCTCCTCTCCACCTTCGATGCCGCCGCCGATCCCTGGGTCGATGTCCAGGACCTCCAGCTCCTCCTCAAGGATGACTACATCGAGGTCGCCGTCACCTTCTCCGGCGTCGGCGCCACCCCCTCCCTCACCGGCGGCACCACCCAGAGCCATCTCGTCCTCGCCTCCGTGGGCGGCGGCGGCGATGCCTCCGGTGCCGGCGTCGCCTCCCTCGATGGCCTCTCCGGCGACGTCGGCCTCCTGGCCGGCTCCGGCATTGCCGTCACCATCCTGGGCCAGAACCTCACCATCGACAATACCGCCGCCGCCGCCGCTCTCCCCTCCGGCGGCACCACCGGCCAGATCCTGGCCAAGGCCTCCGACTCCGACTACGACACCACCTGGGTCGATGAGACCGGGGGCACCGGCTCCGGCGTGGACAGCCTCAATACCCAGACCGGCGATATCACCCTCAGCGCCGGCACCGGCATCGGCGTCGCCACCGTCGGCACCACCATCACCATCTCCAATACCGATCCCGGCTCCCCCTATACCCTCCCCGATGCCACCACCACGGCCACCGGCGGCGTCGAGATCGATCACCCGGCTGTCGGCACCCATCCGGTCGCCCTCACCGAGAACTCCCAGGGCCATATCTATACCGCTCAGCTCCCGGCCGGCTCCGTGGACGTTGATCCCACCCTCACAGGCGGCGATCTCCTCTACCACCACGACGTCACCACCGCCGTCATCGGCTTCATCGGCGATTCCATCACCGAGCACGTCCCCACCAGCGGCAACAATCCCCCCACCAATGTCGCCACCGATCTCACCACCGGCTCGCTGGCCGTCACCGTCAACAACCAGGGCATCTCCGGCACCACCAGTAACGACTGGACGCCCACCGCCCTCACCGGCTATTACGCCGCCGCCCTCGCCTCCTTCCTCGCCGCCGGTGTCACCGTCTGCCACATCATGCTCGGCACCAACGACAGCGATACCTCCAACCGCATCTCCCAGGCCACCTATACCTCCAACCTCGCCGCCATCTGTGCCGATCTGGCTGCCCACGGCATCGTCGCCGTCCTCTCCTATTCCCCCTATTGCGTCCCCGGCAGCGGCGGCGGCCTCTACGACACCACCGCCCTCACCTTCCTCCAGCAGTACCAGGCCGCCATCGATGGCCTGGTCAACGGCACGTCCATCCGCCAGGGCGATGTGGAGGCCTATTCCTACTTCCAGGCCCACACGTCCGAGCTCGCCGACGGCGTCCATCCCACCGCCACCGGCTCGGTCGATCTGGCACAGCTCTGGGCCAACGCCCTGGCCCCCATCCTCACCGCCCCCCTGGCCCGGCTCCCCCTCGGCGCCGCCGGCCAGGTCCTCACCAGCACCGGCACACAACCCACCTGGCAAACCCCACCCATCGCCACCGCCTGGGGGCCGCTCTGCACCGGCGATGCCGCCCCCACCCTCATCGGCGTCGGCGATGGCCAACCCCTCATGGTCCAGATCGTCTAGGAGGAGATCCCTGTGACCTATTCCCAGATCATGACCGACTACATCGGCCACGGCACCCATGCCGCTCGCCCCGCCACCCCCAACGTCGCGGCCGGCGTCGCCGCCGTCTACTACGAGACCGATACCGGCAACACCTTCGTCTGGTCCGGCTCCGCCTGGGTCCAGGTCAATACCTCCGGCAGCGCCCTCACCAAGCTCTCCGAGACCGTCCTCGCCGCCGCCGCCGCCACCATCACCTTCTCTGCCATCGTGGGCACCTACCGCTCCCTCCAGCTCCGCATCGATGCCCGCGGCGATGCCGTCGCCACCTTCGCCAACCTCCAATTCCGGTTCAACGGCGATACCGGCGCCAACTATGACCAGCAAGCCCAAAGCGCGAACGGCGGCACCGTGAGCAGCAGCGCCGTTTTCGCCCAGACCCAGGGATCATGCGGCTGGATCGCCGCCGCCACCGCCCCCGCCGGGGTCTCCTCCGCCGCCCTCATCGACATCAACAACTACGCCGGGACCACCTTCAACAAGGAGGCCGTCTGCCAGGGCTCCCTCAAGCAGGGCACATCCGCCGGCAACCTCTTCCTCAACACCGGCCGCATCTTCTGGCGCAGCTCCGCCGCCATTACCTCCATCTCCCTCTTCCCCGACACCGGCAACTTCGCCGCCGGTACCGTCGCCAGCCTCTACGGGATCAGCTAGGAGGTCCCACGTGACCATCATCACCCTGCTTCTGACCGTCGCCGTCGTCCTCGATCAGCTCCTCGACAACGAGATCAAACACCCACACAGGAGGGCCCATTGACCCAAGACTTCCAATCCATCGGCAAGGCCAGCGACGAGCTGGAAGCGGTCGCCCACGAACAGCAGGGCTGGCAGCAGGACACCCCCCAGCCCGAGATCGAAGAACTCACCGATGGCTCCGACTACTCCTTCTGGGACCGCCGGGCCAACGGCCAGGTCCTCGGTCGGAGCATCCCCAACATGGCCGGCCACAGCGAAACCTCCGCCGCGGCCGCGTCCGTCCGTCCGTTCAGCTCCGAAGGAGGCAACTAATGCCCGAGGACAAGTTCGGGAACCAGATCCAGACCGGCGACGTCGTCGAGTTCGTCTACGGCGGCGATGCCTACGCCACCCAGATCGACGCCCTCGCCGAGATGGAGGGCCGCACCTGGGTCCAGGCCACCATCACCGTCTTCATCCCGGCCGGCTCAGTAGCGCTGGTCGAGAAGGCGCCCAAGACCAGCGCTCCCAAGACCAGCGCTCCCACATCCCCGGCCGCGGAGGACGCGGCAGACGCCGCCGCGGACCACATCGTCACCACGGCAGCCACAGAGACAGGCGGGGACGACACCGCCCTCGAGAAGCCCACCAAATCCAGCTCCAGCTCCAAGCAAGGAAGCAAGTAAATGGCAGATGCACAGTACGGCTCCGAAGTCGCTCCTCAGCCCCCGGTTGACGACATGTACGCCATCGACGTCCTCGC